>CBDURK010000246.1:0-5105 GCA_965369645.1 uncultured bacterium
CAAAATTGGAGCTTTATGGCCTTATTGCAAGAACCTGAAACTTTACAGTTGCCCGACCGGCTATCGGGGTGAAAAACTGTCATACGCTATCGTTCACTCGATGAATGGTAATCCTCCGGCGGGAACGTATAATGAGGCAGGAGGCAGACGGATACCGAGGCAGGAGGACGGTGTGTGGCTATGGGTGAAGAAGCGATCGCAGATTTACAACCCGGCGCCGGCCGCAAGGGTTGTTTTCGTTGATGAAGGCTGGGCGACTTCATACAGCTACGCGGTCCACTACGTTCAGGAGGCCTGGTGGGACGACCCGTCGGTTCGGCATGGAGATGGAACTACCTATGCCTATGCGGACGGTCACAGCGAATACTGGAAATGGAAGGGCATCGACACCGTTAAGATGGGCAAGAGCCGGGACCGTAGTCATCCCGGTAATTACACGCCTGAATCCGCGGAGGGTTTTCATGACCTATACAGGCTTCAGAAAGCGACCTTTGGCAGATTAGGTTATCAGCCGAGCCAACCGTGGTAGAAAGTGATTACTTTCTCGATCATGGAAGGTGATTAATATTCAAACAATCAGGGTAAAACTGAAGAGATCCGGTATCATGGTTCTTGCAGGAACCTTTCTTGTACCTTTTATGCAAGTGACACTCCTGTTTATTTCAGCAGGTCATATCAATATCTTCAGGGCCTGGTGTTATCTTGTCATAAGTTTCATCGGCATGTTTGGAGGCATAGCCGTTGTGTCCAAATTTGACCCTGAACTGGTTAACCAAAGAGGTCTTTGGAAGAAAAAAAAGGACACTAAAGGCTGGGACAAAATCATTCTGCGGATATATGTTATTTTTGGATTTTATGTTCCGCCTGTTATAGTCGGATTAGATGTCGGAAGGTTCCAATGGTCTAATCTTGGCATTCATTTTTCGATTGTGGGGTGCGTATTGTTTATTCTTGGCTCAGTTTTAATCCATTGGGCCATGCTGGTAAATAGACATTTTGAAGCTACTGTTCGTATTCAGAAAGACAGAGATCACAGAGTAATAACGACGGGGCCGTATAGAATAGTGAGACATCCGGGCTATGTTGGGGCAATATTATGGGGAATCTCTACTCCACTTATCATTGGTTCGGTTTACGGATTGATTCCAGGTGGAATAGCAGTTATTCTGCTGATTATCCGCACTTCATTGGAAGACAAATTGCTCCGTAGTGAACTAAATGGCTACCTTGAATATACTAATAGGGTCAGATACAGACTTTTACCGGGACTTTGGTAAGCCACCCACCCCGTTGTTTTGCGGAAGAAATAGCCCCAAGGGGATTCGAACCCCTGTTGCCGGGTTGAAAACCCGGTGTCCTAGGCCTACCTAGACGATGGGGCCAACCAGATTTATTCCATAGTGATTGCTTCATCAGGACATGCATCAACGCAAAGCCCGCAATCAATGCAGTTTTCAACGTCCACGAGGGCCTTCTCAGAGGCCATGCTTATAGCTTCGCTTGGGCATTCTCCCACGCAAGTTTCACAACCATTGCATTTTTGCTCATCTACTTTAGCTGGCATATACATAACCCTTTCAAAAAAACTCCGAACTTCCTAAATATTGACTGAACTTTTACAATACTTTAGTTACGAAATAGGAAACGGAATGTTACAAGATTATATCGATTTTACAACTTCTTTTTGAGGAAATTTTATGTTGTGGACAAATTTTATTTAAATTCCGCCAAATTCAATTAAACAACAGTTGTTTAATGGGTGTTTAGGCTGTATTACACCCGCTATTACCTACCGTGTCTTGCCAAGGGCAATTGCCAAATCGCGAACGAGCTTGCTTGTGTCGTTTTTTGCCGTCCAGTCGAGGACCTTATCGAAGTTCCTGTCATTTGTTTTACTCAGCAGGTAAACGGCCATCATCCGCACGGTCCAATTATTATCTCCCAGATTCTGTGCCAGCGCACCAATAAGTTCATAGTCCAGCGGCAAAGATAGCATCTCTGCCATAGTGTGCACCTTCACGATCCACTGGCCGTTTGTAGAGTTACGCAGCAGTCCGGCTTCATGTAATAGTGCGTTCCTCAATAAAGGCCCCATCCAGTCAGCGTACATAAATTTGTAAAGCGGCTTATTATTAAGCATCTCATGCTGTTCTCTCAAAAGGCTGGTGAAAAGCCGGGCGATTTTGATTTTTTCAGTGATGTTTTCTTTTGAGATTAAATTAAACCTGCTTCTCAGGTATTGACTGGTAAGTTTGACTCCCGGGCGTTTTATTCGCAGCCTGGTTGGTTGAAGATTCGTTAGTCTGTTAGTTATATTACCCTGATTAGTTGTTACAGGGTCGAGATACAGCGTAAAATCTATGATCAAAGTTGCCTGCGGATAGGTAGAAAGCATTTCTCTAAGCTTACCTGTGAGAAGACGCACGGGAATGAGGATACTGCGGCCGGGCTCGATGAACAAGGCCGTCCGAATTTTTGCAGAGAACAGGTTCGATATCTTTCTGTTAATATCTCCGCTGATATCGACGTCAATCCTGATATTGCCCTTAAATAAGGCATCATCGCTGATGATGAGAGGCTCGGCGGAATTATTTGTTATTTCGACATTGCCGTTGAATTCACTACCGAATGGAAACTCATCGCCCCGAATATTAAGCTGGGCCGAAAACATATTCTCCGCAGGAGTAAATACGGGAACGAGTGTTTGCTCAAACACTTTCTCCAACATATTTAAGACAGCATCCGGGTCAATCGGCGGGGTGTATTGTCGGCCCTGTTGGATCAGGATTTCTTTGGCACGTTCGGCGGCAAATGATCCGGGGTCTTTGGCGATTGCAGTTTTTAGAGTTTCTATTGCCAAATCCCTCTGTCCCTGTGCCAGTTGAATCTGAGCGAGAGTTAAATTCGCTATTTGATTGTTCTGGAAATTATTGATAATAGGTTTGGCCCATTCCGTCTGATTATTCATCATCAGCGCATAGGCCAAAATAGCATGTGAAGCCGGCGAATTAGGCTCAGCTAAGTTTGCCTTATTAGCCCAGTGTAACGCTTTGTCCGGAATCGGCAGGGCAAAGCAATAAAACCAGGCGAGCTGGTTAACACTTACCTGCTGCGAATCACTGCTTTGCAGGTTTTCGTTGTTTATGGCTTGTCCCTGGGCTTGCGAGAGGAGCTGTTGGGCTTTTTTTTCGGCGTCCTGGAATATCTGGGTTGCCACTTCACCGTTGCCCATTTTCGTTACTACTTTACCTGCTATGGCCTCTAAAAGCAGGTCAAATTGACCTTCCTGCTGGATTCGTTGTGCAATTTGGAGGCATTTGGATTGATTTTGCCTGGTGTTGTAGCTGCTGATCGCCCAGGGCAGATAAATACGGGAGGGAAGGGGCTGCGAGGGATAAAGGTAACTAAACAAACCGGCACAGTATTCATAAACACCTGCGGCGGTATCATAAAGTTGCAGCCGATCAGCCTGCTGCGCAAAGGCAAGGGCGGCGTTGATATCCGATGGATTCTCACGCAAAGCCAATCGCAGGCGTTCAAGATATATTGGCGGCCCAATCCTTTCCGGTTTAATTTCCATCAGCTTTGTAAAGGCCGACTTATTGTATCTATTTTTTTTGTAGGCCTGCATAAGGTAAAATTCAGCAGCTTCCAAATCCGCTTTCTCAGCCTTCAACTGGCCGAGCAAGGTTGTCAGTTCGGAACCGAGCACGACATTCTTACCACCGATAGTTCCCAATATCTGCTCAAGAAGCTTCTCTCTTTGCTCGCGGGTATTCAGTTGAGCCAATAAATACACAACAGCTTTTTTGGCCACCTCAACATCCGCGGACTCATCGACATAACTGGCAAGTAAACTATACACCAGTTCGGAATGGTCCTGCTGTGAGTTGCGACAGGCAAGCTTAATAAGCAAGGCGTGAGCATCTGTGAAGTTGTTGTCAAGCTCCATAGCAGCTCTCAGGAATGCCATTGCCTGTTCGATATGTGGATATTCGGCATCTTCTGAGTTGGCCAGTTCATAAGCTAACTCATAAAACTTTTGACTGACAGAAGACGAAAACATCTGTTCGGCCGAACTTTCTCGTGAAAGCAAGGGCGTCGGCGCAGATAAAAAACAGACAAAGAAAAGAAGCGCCGAAAATATCCGGAGGTGTCCCGCTTTACAGGAAACCAAAGACGCTCTCTTACACATCTGTTTCTCCATTAACAATGCAAAAAACCCATCTGTCGCCGCTGTTTTGCCTGGCAAACGAAGCAAGACAGCGGGCATTAGTATATTTCGGACAATTTCCATTTTCGCTTTAGATTAGATATAACGACAAAAAGACAGATTAAACGTCTGCGTATCACTTAAATACTTATCTGTCAAGTGCCATTTGTGATTGGAATAGGTTTTTATAGGTTAATGGCGAATTGCTTTTTACCCTCAATAGCTGGTTTATTCAGATAGTTATATAACAATGGTTCCGGCTTTAGCCGGCCTTTTTCTCTTGCCGGGTCTTGCCGCCTGTGAATAGAGAAAGCATTTCGATACGGAGGAGTTTTGCAGCCAGCGTATAGACTACTACTGCAGAAGGCACAACCACGGCGAGTCTGAATGCATCAAAAACTCTGCCATCGGGCAATTTTTTGCACAGAGACATGATTGCAGAACCAGTGAGAAACATAATGGCAGTTGCTATGAGCGTTTTTATCAGGGTAATACGCAATCCATCTAATAAGGAACGGCCTAATTTTCTGCGAAGCGCCCTAACAAGGATTACGACCTGAAGGTATGAGCAAGCCGCTGTCGCAGCGGCCAGGCCTGCTGTTCCAAGGAACCAGATAAGAGTTAGATTAAGAAAAATATTGGCAACAACTGCATACACAGCACTTTTGGCAGGTGTCTTCGAGTCCTGTATGGAATAAAATGCCCTTGTTGTTACCTGCTGGGAAAAGTAGCCGCAAAGCCCCACAGCATAGAACGAAAGCGTCAGAGCTACTATCGGCGTGTCTTCACTGTCGAAATTGCCATGTTCAAATATGGCTGAGACTAAGGGTTTGGCTACCAGAAAGATTCCTGCTGTGGCCGGAATTGCAACGAAAACGGCGCCCTTGATTCC
>CBDURK010000247.1:0-5088 GCA_965369645.1 uncultured bacterium
TTACCTTCGGCCTCTTCGCGTTCGTAAAACAAATCGACAACATCTTTTTCTGAAAGAATTCCCGTTAAGACCATATTATCATCGACAACGGGAAGGCCTGATATGTTTTTTTCCACCAGAAGTTTTACAGCTTCAAATATCGGGTCGTCTTTTTTAACGCTAATTACATTTGTACTCATTATGTCTTTTGCTCTTATCATTGCTACTCCTCTGTCTTTACGAGTTCTTCGCAATCCCCCCGCAGCTTCTTTTATAAATTCAAAAGGCTGGGATATCTCATGGATAAAGTCGGCTTAAGTTAATTAGAACTTAAGATTTTGCCGAGTGGATTTTCTCGGTCAGGTTGTGCTTCGGATTAGTTATTTGATAAAGAACGTTATTTGGTGAGATTATCGGGTCTCTCAAACCAATCCTAACGGTCCGGTTTTTGTCAAGCAAGGAGAGGGGCAATTATCGGTCCCGGATTAGCTCGCCGGTTTTCCATTCGATATTTTGTGGTCTGTCGGTGAAATCAGCGGATTTTCAGTGTTGCCAGGGCAAGGGCTGCAAAGGCGGCGGCCAAAAGCCAGAATCGCACAACGACCTGGGGCTCACTCCAGCCGATAAGATGGAAGTGGTGGTGTATAGGTGCGCATTTGAACAGCCGCTTGCCTCCGGTGTATTTAAAATAGCCGACCTGAAGGACTACGCTGAGCAATTCGATGACGAAAATGCCGCCGATAATCAGAAGCAGAATCTCGTTTCGTGTTACCAGCGCACCGTATCCCATTGCGGCGCCTAACGGGAGTGAGCCTACGTCTCCCATAAAGGTCTGAGCCGGATGGCAGTTGAACCACAGGAATCCGAGGACCGCCCCTAAGATTGCGGAATAAAAAATGGTCAGCTCACCGGCCTGTGGTATGGCAGGCAGCAGGAGATAACTTGCCCAGGTTACAGGGGTGGTTCGTGACATGGTTTCAGAAGAGACATAGCAGAGAATTGCAAGCACCAGAGCGACCATTCCGACGCAGCCGGCAGCCAGTCCGTCCATACCATCGGTGAGGTTGACGGCATTGCTGGTGGCCGAGAGATAAAAAATCGCTACCAGTATGAACATCCAGTTGGCCAGCGGCAGGCCATGCTTGTAGAACGGCAGCCAGAATAATTTGGCGTCGTCTATATTAACGAAGTCGGCGTATAAAAAGGAGGCTATCAGTACTGCTCCTCCGATTTGAAAGATGAGCTTTTCCCAGGGCCTTAATCCGTTTCTACTTCGGTGGCGTACATCGAGTGTGAGCTTTAGCCAGTCGTCAACTCCGCCGAGAACGCCGAACCATATAACAAGCACAATTGCCTTTTGAACAAAGGGATTATTCAGCTTTGACCATAATAATGTGGTTGTAATGGTTGAAAGTATGATTATAAGGCCTCCCATAGTTGGGGTGTTTGCCTTTTCTTTGGTCAGTTCGTTGAGTGTGGCGTGGTGAAATTCTGGCCTATCGCCGATTTTTTTCCGCATCAACCAGCGTATGATTTTAGGGCCGATCAGAACGGCGATAAGCAGGCTGGTGAGTATGGCTGATACCGAGCGAAACATCACGTCCTGATAGGCGTAAAAGCCGAACCGATGAGTAAAAACATCTCGCAAATACCATAACAAGTGGTAAATCATTTCGTCATCCGTGTCCCGTGACCAGTGATTCCGGTCACGAGAAAATCTCTTTTAGTTTCTCGACGACTGTTTCCAGCCGGGCCGTACGTGAACCTTTCACTAATAGTATATCGTAATCTTTTATGAATTCATGCAGATTATTACAGAGGGAAATGGTATCTTCGAAACATTTTATTTTCATTGAAGCCGCCCGGCGGGAATCCAAATTGTGTTCGTCGGCTGTTTTAGCGGCGCGGGCGGTGATTTTAGCGTGCTTACCGACAGCTATCAGCAGATCCACTTTGGCCTGTGCGATGGAATTGCCCAGCTCGGTGTGCAGTCGCTCGGTCTGTTTTCCAAGTTCAGCCATATCGCCGCAGATGAAGACCAATCGGCGTTTTCTGGTTGGGTCGAGGCCGGCTAATATATTCAGGGCATTTTTCATTGAGGCCGGATTTGCATTGTAGCAATCGCTCAATACCGTCAGCGTTGCGATTTGCAAAAGTTCGGTGCGCATGGAAACGGGTGAGAGGCTGCTGACGGCCTGTGCGAAATCATCTATCGTCATATTAAATTGTCGGCAAACAGCCCAGGCGGCGAGGGTGTTTTCGAGGTTGCCCGGGCCTGGCAACGGTAAGTGTACGTGCGTGCCATTGATAGTGAATTGGCTGGAGGAGGCTTCGTATTTGATATTTTGACCCTGATGGTCGGCACCGTTTGATTTACCGAACGTTATGAATTTGGTCCCTTTGGCCCGGCAGGTACCGACCAATTCGTCGAAGTCGGCGTTGATTATAAAAACACCGTCGGGTGTTAGTCCTTCAGAGATGGAGAGCTTCTCTTGGATAATTGTTTGGAGGCTGCCGAATCCTTCCAGGTGGGCCGGGTGAACGTTTGTAACCACGGCGATATCAGGGGCGGCGATACGAGTAAGGCAGGCTATTTCGCCGGGATGATTACTGCCGAGTTCGGCAATGACAATCCGGCAGTCCGGCTCTGTTGTGAGCAAAGTCAGGGGAAGACCGATGTTATTATTAAAACTCTTCGGTGACTGATGGACTCGGAAACGCCGGCTTAAGGCATGGTAAACTATTTGTCTTGTTGTTGTTTTGCCCACCGAGCCGGTTATCGCAACCACTTTGAAGCCGGCTTGCCTGCGGTATTGGCTTGCAAGATCGCCGAGGGCTTTTATGGTATCTGTGACTTTGAATATGGATTTGCCGGCAGATTTTTTATCTTCAAGGTCTTTGCTGACTACGGCGCAAACGGCGCCTTTTGCGAAGGCAGCGGCTACGTAATCGTGGCCATCGAAATTTTCGCCGGCAATCGCAAAAAAACAATCCCCGGCTTTGGTTGTCCGTGAGTCTATACTTACGCCGGTGAAGATGCCGGTGTTTGTGAGGGGCTTGGCTTTTATTATCTGAGCGAGTGCTGGTATCGGAAATTCTTTCATTTTAGTTTTCGATAATCAAATTATGTATTTTCAGCGAATCAAATGTTGGTTGATGTAATTAAGTAATTATGCTATAATTTCATCGATGGTCAAGGATTTTGAAATCATCGATGATATCACAAACGTCGAGACAATTGCCGTTGGCAACTCGATCCGGGTCATCAAGAGGTTAAAAAGATTCTACGGTGATGGTCGCTGGCGTAAACTCAAGGGTGTTGCACGAGTGAAGCTGCCGGACGAGACCGTTTGTAAAGCCGAAGTTCACTGGTACGAAATGAGTAGCGTTGGCAGAAAAGAATATAAGATTAAGCGGATATTATTATGAGCACAAAATCGGATACACAACATTATGTTCTATGCGTCAGCAATGAGAAATATCAAGCTTCACTGGAAGCACGTAAGATATATCAGTGCCTTCCAGACACTCAAGCAGAAGCCCATGGGCAAATCCGGGTTATTGATGAGTCAGGGGAAGATTACCTTTATCCTGTAGATATCTTTCTTCCAATCGAGATTCCGGAAGAAGCCACACGAGTATTTGCGCGCAAGACATAATGAGATTGAAGGTAAAACTCAGTCCATTAATCTTATATAATCTCACGATTATATCTGGTTTGTGGTCAGATACTCCATGGCGATTTGCTTGTCGCTGAAATCGAACTTCTGCTTTCCGATTATCTGGTAGGTTTCGTGGCCTTTGCCTGCTATCAGGACGATATCATTTTTGTCGGCGGTTCTTATGGCCAAGGCGATGGCTTTTTTCCTATCCTGCTCAATTATTATCTCGATACTGGATACTGGATGCTCGATACTCGTAGAAGCAGAAAGTTGAGTATCGAAGCCGGTGATTATGTCTTTTATGATTTCGTCGGGATTTTCGGTTCGTGGGTTGTCGCTGGTAACGATTATAAAATCAGCTAATTGTTCGGCCACCTGTGCCATACGCGGGCGTTTAGTTTTGTCTCTGTCTCCGCCGCAGCCGAAAACGGCTATTAACTTGCCTTTGCAGAGCGGCTTTAATGTCGAGAGGACGTTTTTCAGGGCGTCATCGGTGTGTGCGTAATCGACCAGCACGGAAAAATCACAGGGGAAGTCGATTTTTTCCAATCGGCCTGGTATCGTCTTCAAAGCTGACAGGCCGGCGGCTATCGTTTCCAAATCGAAGCCGGCTGCAAGGCACAAGCCGGCTGCCGCTAAGCAGTTGCTTACATTATACAGACCAAGTAACGGTGTTGTAACAATAGCAGATTGGCCGGCGCAATCCATATTGAAAATCGTTCCGCCGGTGTCCATTGATTCGATATGGGCGATGATGTCCGCCGGGGTGTCAATAGAGTACCATAAGATTTTGGCTCTGGTTTGTTTGGCGATGGATTCGGCATGGGGGGATTGTTTGTTCAATACTGCAAAGGCATCGGATGAAAGAGTAGAGAAAAGTATGGTCTTTGCGGCAAGGTATTCTTCTTCGGTTTTATGATAGTCCAGATGGTCGCCGGCCAGGTTTGTGAAAGCGGCGGCTTTGAAGTTAATGCCTGCCAGACGGTTTTGCGAAAGGGCGTGACTGCTTGCTTCGATGACCATATACTTTGCGCCGTTATTTAACATTTGCTCCTGCCCGGCGGCGATTGTCATACAATCGGGTGTTGTCAGAACGGCTTCGCTGGAGTTGCCTGAGCAGGTATCGTAAATGACGGTACCAAGGAGGCCGCACTTTTGGCCTGCTTGTTGGATGCAGGAGCGTACCAGATAGGCAACGGTGGTCTTTCCGTTTGTGCCTGTGACCGCGAGGTTCGTTAACCGGCAAGCCGGGTTGCCCCTGATTGTTTGTGCGAGGAGGGCTGCTGCTTCTATGGAATCATCAACGACTATTACGTCAGCGTTTTGAGTGCTTCTGTCAGAGCCGGACTGGCAGACGATATATTCGGCGCCGTTGTCAAGGGCCTGGTCAATGAAATCATGTCCGTCGCTGGCGGTGCCTTTAACGGCCACGAAGATATCGCCATCT
>CBDURK010000248.1:0-5074 GCA_965369645.1 uncultured bacterium
AGGAGAGGATGGGTACTGAACGGATAGGTGACATATTATTTCGGAAATATTAAATCCAAAATCAAAAAAAGATGACTTTTAAAAACTGTGTAGAGTTTTTATCTATTGATATAATAAGTCTGACTACATAAATGGTTATAGTTTTTATTTGCTTTTCATTGTGAGTAATTGACAGAAACCAACCATTTTTAGTTCAGTGGGGTAGAAAATATGGAATGACCGGCATTAAGGTGTGGAATCTCTTATATGCCGGTAGCAAGGATGTGCAACAAAGTGCAAAGGTTATTTTCCATTCCATTCAATTGGCAATTGACCATTGACTATGGGACCTCGTCTATTTACTATTAAAGATTAGTCGTGGAATTTGTCCGTATATCTGGTTTTGGAGCAGAATACCATGATTGGAATACTGGGAGCTAAAGCAATAAGTGGCGTTGGCAATATGGGTCGGTTTGCCCGGTTTATCTGGCAGGCGATGGTAACATCTTTCAGGAGTTGTGGCAACGCTCATACTTACTCATTAGTATGGACACAAATGTATTTCATTGGTGTTCACAGTGTCCCGGTTGTTATGATAACCGGAGCGTTTGTGGGAATGACATTGTCAATTCAGACGTATGGCCAGCTTGCAGGGATGGGATTAGAAGAGTACCTGGGCTCTCTGATTAACATTGCGGTCGTAAAAGAGCTGGGGCCTGTGCTCACAGCAGTTATGCTGGCGGGACGCATCGGAGGTGCCTTGACGGCTGAACTGGGAACAATGAATGTGACCGAACAAATTGACGCAATCAGGAGTATGGGGACTGACCCGGTAAAATATCTGGTTGCTCCGCGGATTCTGGCGTGTCTGCTGCTTACCCCGGTTCTGATTATTTTCGCCGATTTGATGGGTATTATCGGCGGATATTTTGTAAGCGTGGTACATTTGGGGATTAACAGTCGGGCGTATTGGCTCCATAGTGCCAACGCCGTAGAAAAGTGGGACGTGTTTATCGGAATTATAAAGGGTTTGTCCTTTGGCGTAGCTATTGCAGCTATTAGCTGTTATAAGGGCTTTACATGCAAAGAAGGTGCACAAGGCGTCGGCCAGGCATGCACAGAAGCATTTGTGGCCAGTTTTATTTCCATATTAGCACTGGATTTTGCACTGGTAGTGATTTTCAAGGCGATTTACGACACATTTTGGCCCCTCAGAAGTATGGTTTAATGATAACATTCGGTAAATAAAAAGAACAACAGGTGAAAAAGAAAAAGAAAAACAGTATTGATTTAGAGAAAAGTTCAAACGGCATTCTTAGTGTGAAGAACCTTACTAAAAGGTTTGGTACCAATGTTGTCCTGGACAATATTTCTCTAACAATCGAGAATGGCAAAACGACTGTTATCATCGGGCCGAGTGGATGCGGTAAAACCGTTTTAGTAAAACATTTGATTGCTTTATTGAGACCGAACTCCGGCGAGGTTTATTTTAAGAACCACCGAATTGATAATCTCAGTGAGAATGAATTAAACAATATCCGTACGCATTACGGCTTTCTTTTCCAGGGAGGGGCGCTGTTTGATAGTCTCAGCGTTACTGAAAACATCATATTTCCGATAAGACAGCATTGTAAGATAACCGATTGGAAAGAAGTCGAAGAGCTTGTAAAATCCAAATTAGCTATGGTAGGCCTTGATGGTTTTCAGCATTTTTATCCGTCAAATCTTTCCGGAGGCCAGCAAAAGAGAGTGGCGCTTGCAAGAGCAATTGCGCTCAATCCGGAGATAATTTTATATGACGAGCCGACTACGGGGCTCGACCCTATCCGTTCAGATGTTATCAACGAGCTTGTCTTAAAACTGCAAAAAGAGCTTGGCGTAACGTCCGTTGTTGTTACCCATGATATGAAAAGCGCTTATAAAATAGCCGACCGTATCGTCATGCTCCATAACGGCAAAATTATTGCCGACGGCAATGCAGACCACATTCGTAACCATCCTCATCCTGTCGTTCAACAGTTCATCAGCGGAAAAGTCGGTGAAGACGACATTGCAGTCCTGCGGATGAGCGGAGCCATTTCACAAACTCAGTTCCTGCCTCGAGATTTCGAGTAATAGCCGCCGGGAACACAATTACATAAGGACATAAAAGAAGTGATGAAAACAGGGCCGGAAAAAATTGCATCCGATTTGGCTGAAGTTGTACGAGGAGACGTTTTTGCCGATATATTGCACAGGGCCGCTTACAGCACCGATGCAAGCATTTACAGGATTGTCCCCAAATGTGTTGTTGCCCCGCGTGACTCCGGCGATGTGGTTGCCGTTGTAAAATATGCACGCTCCAACGCTATACCGGTAGTCGCTCGCGGAGCAGGCAGCGGATTAGCGGGCGAGTCGCTATGCAACGGTATAGTCTTTGATATGACCCGGTATATGAACAGGATTATTGATGCCAAAGACGAAGGGCAAACGGTAGTTTGTGAGCCGGGCGTAGTGCTGGATGATATAAATAAGGTTCTGGCTGAGTTCGGCAGAAAAATCGGCCCTGATCCATCCAGCGCTAATCGGGCGGTAATAGGCGGAGTGGTCGCTAATAATTCCACTGGCTCCCATTCTCTTGAATATGGCTTTATTGCCGACCATCTGGAAAGCATCGAAGCAGTCCTTGCCGACGGCAGCATATCTGAATTCAAAAATGATTTTAACCCGGAAAAAGCAAAGCAGGATAAAGCAGCCTTGATTGCAAAAGAATGTATGTCCGTACTCAGCGGCAAAGAAGAAATCATTAAGAAAGCACAGCCTAAAACAAAGCGAAATCGAAGCGGTTATAACATTGCCGGGATATGTCATAGCGGCAGGATTGATTTAGCCCGATTGTTGACTGGTTCCGAAGGAACGTTGGCGATTTTTACGAAAATCACGCTAAAGACCGTCGCATTGCCGAAAGCAAAGGGACTGCTGCAACTTGAGTTCGACTGCCTTGAGAAAATGGCGCAGGCGGTACCGATTATCATTGATAACAATGCGTCGGTATGTGAGCTGATGGACAAGACATTCATCGATATGGCAGTAGATGCTTTGCCAGAATATCGCGATCTTCTACCCGCCGGAGCTGCTGCTGTTCTTTTAGTTGAGCACACGGGCGAAACACAGGAGCAGGTAAAAGAAAAAATAACAAAAACCGATTCGGCCGTCGGAAAGATAGCGAGCGGACGGAGCATTATTTTTGATCCGATGGCACAGGCGCGGTTGTGGAAGTCACGTAAAGATGCCGGGCCGTTGATTTACAGGGAAAGATCGAATAAGCATCCGGCTGAGTTTATGGAAGACATTTCGGTAGATTATCATCGGCTCGGAGAATATATTGCCGGGCTGAAAGAGATTGGTAAGCGTTATGATATTGCTATGTCTTTCTTTGGTCACGCAGGCGACGGTCTATTGCATATACGTCCTTATCTTGATTTGAGCGACCCTGCGGACATTAAAACGATGCGGTCAATGGCGGATGAGGTTGTTTCGCTCGCATGGTCGTTAGGGGGCACGATAAGCGGTGAACACGCAGAGGGCCTGGTAAGAGCGGCCTTCGTGAGAGGTCAATACGGTGATGAATATTATGAGTTGCTTTGCAAAATCAAAAACATATTCGACCCTGACGGCCTGATGAATCCCGGCAAAATCCTCAACACGGATCCCGATATTATGGTTAAGAACCTGAGAGCCGAGCATAAGGTTTTGCCGGAAAGAGTTAAAACAGATATGCTCTTTGAGAAAGATGAGCTTGCAGTCGAACTCGATCAGTGTTACGGGTGCGGGGTTTGTCGAAACCGCGAGTCGGATATGCGAATGTGTCCGGTATTTAAAGCAGTGGGTGAGGAAATGGGCAGCTCGCGGGCAAAGATTAATATACTCCACTTCTGGGCTACTGGACAGATGGAGAAAGAAGATTTCGAGTCGCCGGAGTTTAGGAAATTTCTGGATTTGTGCATTAATTGCAAGGCCTGTTTGCAGCAATGTCCATCCGGTGTGGATACTTCCAAGTTGATGGCCGCGGCTCGTGCACGGTACGTTAAACTTCAAGGGCTCCGGCGTACAGAATTGATTCTTAGTCATAATCGTTATCTCAGTATATTAGGTGGTATTTTTTCTCCGATATCGAATTTCCTGATGAATTTATCGATATCCAAATGGCTGTTAGAGAAATTAGCCGGCATAGA
Organism: uncultured bacterium; assembly: GCA_965369645.1. Taxonomy (GTDB): domain Bacteria; phylum Planctomycetota; class Phycisphaerae; order Sedimentisphaerales; family Anaerobacaceae; genus NIOZ-UU13. The sequence goes on from CBDURK010000248.1 coordinate 4,194, forward strand.
TAAACATAGAAGCATGCCCAGGTTCTGGCGCAGCTCATTCTTAAAAGCCGGAAGAAAATATTTAAAGGCTTCTGAACCGATTGAAAAACCGGTCGATAAGGTGGCGTATTTTGTGGATACGTACGCCAATTATAACGACCATGAATTAGGCTTCGCCGTTGTCGATGTTTTGAGAGCAAATTCCATTGATGTAATTTTACCAAAACAGTTGCCCGCCCCCCTGCCTGCTATTGTTTATGGGGATGTTAAGACCGCCCGTAATGATTTGGCATATAGTGTAAAACATCTGGCTCAGGCGGTGCGTGATGGTTATAAGATAATTTGCTCCGAGCCGAGTGCCGCACTTTGTTTGAAGCAGGAGCTTCGGCATTTTGTTTCGGGGCCGGATGCAACGCTCGTTTCGGAAAATACTTTTGAACTGATGGATTATTTGCATGGCCTGTTTATCCACAATAAATTGAAGGCTCCTTGCAAATCTCTTAGCGAGGAGTTTGTTTATCACTTGCCGTGTCATTTGTGCGCTATCGGTCTCGAAGGGGCAAGTATAAAACTGTTGCAGGAGCTTTGTGGTACTAAAATCGTTGACCTTAAGGCCGGGTGCTGCGGTATTGCCGGGACGTTCGGGATGCAGAAGAAAAATCGCGAATTGTCGTCGAAGATTTCCGAGAGCTTGAAAGAAGCATTGGAAAATTCTCCTACCAAAAACGTCCTGACCGAATGCGGCGCCTGCAAAATGCAAATAGAACACATTAGCGGTTGCACTGTCCGCCATCCCATTAAAGTTCTGGCCGATTGTTTTTCCACTTGAAATTGGGTTTGAATTGGCTTTGTTTTGGCTTAAATTGGGTTTGTTTTTGGCTTTATTGGCTTTGAATTGGGTT
>CBDURK010000249.1:0-5067 GCA_965369645.1 uncultured bacterium
TGTAAATAAAATACGGCTGGGCCATATTTTTTACGCTTATCAGGGAGAAAATGAAACAGGGCTGATTATTAAAAATTTTAAATTTCCCGGCTATAAATGGCAGCTAAGCCCTAAGTCGCAGGCCGGCAGCAAACTTCAACATTTATTTAATAAAATATTTCAAAAAATTATATCTCCTTAATATAGAACATGTTACGGTTTACGAGCCAAGAATAATGACCAAAATTTCGACTCAAAACTGCACACTCGTCTAATTATAGAGGGAGTGTTTTTTCCCCTTACCAAATAGTCAATTTATCCCCAAGGGATAGCATATTTGAAGGATGTCATCATGAGAAATGGCATTGTTCGATTTTCAGTTTGTCCACTCTGTGCCTCTGCTCTTCGTGTATTTAGAAAGGTTTATGAAGAAAAATGCGGATATGGGCAAAAAAGACAAAGCCAATTATTTATACCTTAAATGCCAGCGCCCCCGTCGGGCAGGCTTTTACACACTGTTGTCCGGAATGTTTAAGAGCCTCAGCTATCGAACGCTCAAAAGGTACAGCCACCCGAACATCAAAACCCCTGCCAACAAACGTCAGTCCAAGCTCTTCCCCTGCCTTTGCAGCAGTCTGAACACAAAGACCACAATCTATACACTTACCTGCTTCATAAATGATATCCGGATGTTGAAGCTGTTGAGTAAATATTCGGCGCTGGCTTTTATAGCGTGTGGCTTTGGCTTCATGGCCCTGGGCATATTGCTTCAATTTACAAACATCAGCCTTCCGACAATCACAATGCAAGCAGCGTACTGCTTCTTTAGATGCCTGGTCGTCAGTAAATGCCCCATCTTCTCCTTCAGGTTCAATCCGATCTGCCTTGTCGGCACATACCATGAATTTCTCAATCTCACCGTTCTGAAGCTTACCAATACGTGTATTAAATTCCTTAACCGCACCCGTCACAGTCTGGCCGGACAAATACTGACCGATAGAGACCGCCGCCTCTTTACCATCCGCCACCGCCCGCACAGTCAGCTTCCGCTTATGAACCGCATCGCCGCCGGCGAATACACCGTCTATACTCGTTTGGTAAGTTTTACCGTCTATTTTTATGCCCTTACCGCCCTCCTCAAGGCCAAACAGCTCTACGTCTTCTGGTTTTACCTGACCAATCGCTACAAATACAGCGTCAAAATCCCTACGCAAATCATCAATCGACAAATCAGTACCTATTCGAATGCCGCTCTTAATCCTAACACTCAGCTTCTCAATCAAAGCAATCTCTTTATCCAGCACATCTCTCGGAAGCTCTTTTTCAGGAACTCCATATTGCAGCATCCCTCCGGGCTTCTCTCGCTCATCAAAAATAGTACAAGAGAATCCCGCCTGTTGGAGATAATACGCCGCAGCCAAACCCGCAGGCCCCGCTCCTACAATAGCTACACCTTTACCACGAGTGGATTTGCACGATGGCATATATGGATTTGCAGACTGCAAATCAACATCGGCAACATAGCGTTTCAAAATGCAAATAGAAACAGCCTTATCATATACCCCCCGCCTGCATCCCCGCTCGCATGGCTTCGGACAAATCCGTCCCAACACCCCAGGCAACGCGATATCTTTCTTAACGGTTTCAATTGCACTGCGCAAATTTCCGTCCGCAATTTGCCGAATCATCAACGGTATATTCATATCCGCAGGACATATCATCTGGCATGGCCCGAGACAATCACCCAGATGGTCGCTCAAAAGCAATTCCAAAGCGGCTTTTCTCGCCTGATAGACCGTCTCCGAACTGCTTTCGACACGCATACCCTCGGCAGCAACAGTCCCGCAGGCCGGCACAAGGGAAAACATCCCCTCGATTTTTACCACACAAACCATGCAACTGGTCGAAGGCTTATAATCTTTCAGGAAGCACATCGTCGGAATTTCGATACCAAGCTTCCCGGCCGCATCGAGAATCGTTGCGCCATCACTAACTTCAACTTCACGATTATCTATGAACAATTTAGGCATTGTTTACTGAACCTTAATGGCGTCAACCGGGCACACATTTTTACATGTACCGCAGCGAATACATTTGCCGGGATCAATTTCGTGTTTCTCGTATGGCTTCATTTCAATGGCATCGACCGGACAGTGCTGTGCGCACAAACTGCAACCGATACAATCATCCGTTACCGAATACGTAATAAGAGCCATGCATTTCCCAACAGGGCAGCGTTTCTCGATATGAGCTTCGTATTCATCACGGAAATATTTTATAGTAGAAAGAACCGGATTAGGCGCAGTTTTACCAAGCCCGCACAGACTTGTCTCTTGAACCATATGAGCTAATTTTTCCAGTTCTTCGATGTCAGTCTTTTTCCCCTCTCCGCCACACAGCCGTTCGAGAATATCCAGCATACGTCGAGTACCTATTCTACAGAAAGTACATTTACCACAAGATTGATTTTGTGTAAATTCCAGAAAATACCGTGCGATATCCACCATACAATCGGTTTCATCAAGTACCACCAGACCGCCGGAGCCCATCATCGCCCCAACATCTTTTAGCGCTTCAAAGTCAACCGGAATATGTGCAAGGCTGGCCGGCACACAGCCGCCAGATGGCCCCCCCACCTGGACAGCTTTGAGCTTCAACTTATCTGCTATGCCACCGCCAATATCCTGTACGATTTGTTGCATTGTAATACCCATCGGTACTTCAATAAGGCCGACTCTCTCAATTTTTCCCGCCAGCGCGAAAACTTTTGTTCCCTTACTACTGGAAGTGCCATAGCCGGCATACGTATCTGAGCCGTTTTGTATTATCCAGGGGACAGCGCCGTACGTTTCGACATTATTAATAAGTGTCGGCTTACCCCATAGTCCACTTTCGGCTGGAAACGGTGGCCGCAATCGAGGCATACCTCGGCGCCCTTCAATGCTTGCCATAAGCGCAGTTTCTTCTCCACATACGAAAGCTCCAGCACCGGCTACAATCCTGAGATGCAACGAAAAATCAGTACCAAGTATTTTATTGCCAAGAAAACCACGCTTCTCGCAGAGTTCTATAGCCTTACGGATCCTTTCCATAGCAAGCGGATACTCTGCACGAATGTAGAAATAACCTTCATTTGCACCAACCGAATATGCGGCTATTGTCATACCTTCAATTATGCGATACGGATACGACTCCATCAGCATCCTGTCCATAAAAGCACCCGGGTCGCCCTCATCACCATTGCATACAACATATTTTTTATCTGATTGGATGTTACTGACAGCAGACCATTTGCGATACGTCGGAAAACCGGCACCACCTCGACCACGAAGCCCGCTTATCTCAATCTCTGAGATAATTTCATCAGGGCTCATCTGTTTTATGCATTTTTGCAGCGCTTCGAATCCATCGTTGCGAATATACTCATCTATGTCAGCCGGGTCGATGTCTCCACAGAGGTCGGTGGTAATATGTAATTGTTTATTCAGAAAGTCAGCTACAGGTTTATCACGTACATCTATAGAATGACGGGTAAGTGGCTCCGATATCTTGTCGGTTAGTATCCTGTCCAGCATTGTAGAGACGGTGTTTTTGATTTTCCATCCCATTTGTTTAGGCTTAAAATGCCTTAATACAATGGCTTTGGCGTCTTCAGGCTGAACTCTGGCATAAAGAAATGATTTGCTATCAGGCAATACTACTTCCACGAGCGGAGTTTGGTGGCACATGCCAACGCAACCAACACGTTTTATTACCAGCCGGATACCTGTTTGGGCCAAGGTATCTTCCAAAGCCTTCCGCACTTTATCACTACCACGGGCAATACAGCACGAACCCAGGCCGAGTCGAATCTCTCCGCGGGTTTTTGATTCTTTCCCCTTATGCTTCTTCGCCATCAATTGCCGGCTTGCCCTGGCTTGCTCATATCTAAGAAAATCACTGATTACAGTCGGGATGGTGTCGGGAGTCAGGTGTCCATAAGTTACTTTATCAATCTGTACTGCCGGGGCTAATGTGCAACATCCCAAACATGCAATTTTATCAACAGTAAATAGTTTCTTTGAATCCGTATCATCCCCCTGGGGAATTCTCAAATGTCGCAGAAATGCATCATATACACGGTCCGCACCTTTTACATGGCATGCAGTGCCGATACAAACATTAATTATGTGACGCCCAACCGGACGATGCCTAAACTGGTTATAGAAGGTCGAAACACCTGTAATCGAAGCAGGAGTAATCTGCGTCAAATCACAGACCCGCAACAGAGCTTCTTCGGGCAAATAGCCAAAGTGTCCCTGGACAGCCTGCAGGAGTTCAAGCACTTTTTCTTCTTCGGTACCGATTTTCTCAACGGCCCGGTCCACAAATGTCAAATCGAGTTCACTCATAAAGACTTATTCGGAAGCAATATTTCCTATGCAGTACAGATGCTCCAGACCCTTGATATATATCCGACCATCTACAAAAGCCGGCGTCGCAAAACATTTCTCGCCCAGTTCACATTTGGTCAATTCCTTATATTCCGGCCCGGCCTTAATGATTAACATTACACCTTCCTCGTTCAAAATATACAGCTTATCCCCAACCAGGGTCGGTGAAGCCATAAAATTCTCTCTCATGTCCTGCTCATATAATTTTGTTCCATCCGAGTTCTTATAACAGCCAAGCAATCCCTCGCTCGCCAGTTGAAATACTAATTCCCCATTGCTGACCGGAGAGCATATATTCGGACCCCATTCATCGTTTTTCCAGACAATATGGGTTTTAGTAACGTCACCTTGTCCACCTGCACGTATCGCAAACAACGTTGCATCCGGCTCTATGACAAATATCAGCCCATTAGAATAGATTGCCGATGGTGCAACGTCGCCATACAGGCAATTAACCCGCCAGAGCTCTGTGCCTTTGGCCGGGTCGTATCCAATCACCCAGGGATCAGCGCAAGTTATCAATTGAAACTGCTCACCTATTTTTGTTACTATTGGCGAAGACCACGAATTCGGAACAGGCCTTTTTGTCTCCCATACAGTCTGACCCGTAACTCCATCCAAAGCTATCAATCTGGATATTCCGTCTTCTGGGCCT
>CBDURK010000250.1:0-5065 GCA_965369645.1 uncultured bacterium
CACTTTTTTGAATCAGGTTTAGTTCTTCGGCCAGGACTTCAGGTTCTTTACCGGTCTGGACCATCGCCTCAAATATTTGTCCTGCGGAGCCGGCACCGATAGTGCCTCCTTCAATCATTCCCGCCAAATTTGCAACACTTTGTGGCTTGAGCCCTAAATCGCCCGCACTGCACCTCTTTTCATTTGCAATTTTCAAGCCGGTCTGCGTTATTATATTACACACCCGCTTCGGGTCGGCACCGGCCGTGACCGCTTCGTCAAACAAGTCCGATGTCGAACGATCAGCGGTTAATACGCCCGCGTCGTAATCACCGAGCTTGTACTGCTCAACGTAGCGCATTTGTCTTTTAATCGGCAGCTCACACAAATTCGCCCGAATTTCCGCCAGCCATTGGGGAGTCAATTTCACAGGCACAAGATCAGGCTCTGGGAAATATCGATAATCGTGGGCCTCTTCTTTTTCTCTTTGCAGTACGGTTATCTCTTTTTCATCGTCCCAGCCGTGGGTTGTTTTATTACCCATTTCCATCACAAGGCCGGTCTCTAAAAAATCGTCAAGCTGCCTTCGCTGTTGGTAATCGACACTTCTTTCAAGTGCCCGGAAGCTGTTGAGGTTTTTGACTTCGACTATTGGAGTTCTGTATTCGGTACCGTCTTTGGTGATAATCAAATTTATATTCGGCTCGAAGCGCATGTGCCCTTTTTGCATATCGGCCTCAGAGACACCCAGGAACCTGACCATTCGCTGGAGTTCAACGGCCAGCGCCCGGACTTCAGCGGCACTGTTCATATCCGGCTCGGTAACAATCTCCAACAGGGGCGTGCCGGTCCTATTCAAATCCACCTGAGAAAAATTACCGGCCGTGTGCAGATTCTTGCCAGCATCCTCTTCAAGGTGCGCTCTTATTATCCTGATGTTTTTAGTCTTGCCGGACTCAAGAGGTATTTCAATATAGCCGTTTGTACTGAGCGGTAAATCATACTGGCTTATCTGGTAGTTCTTCGGCAAATCAGGATAGTAATAGCTTTTTCTGTCCCACTTTGTGAATTGAGCTATCTCGCAGTTAAGGGCCAGCCCGACAAGCACGGCGTATTCAAACGCCTGCTTATTCATCACGGGCAAGACGCCGGGCATACCAAGGCACACTGGACATACCCTGCTATTAGGCTTTTGGCCAAACTCCACCGCACAGCCGCAGAACATTTTGCTTTTCGTGCAAAGTTGTACGTGAATTTCTAATCCAACTATCAGTTTGTAGTGCAAGTCGCTACTCATTTTCTCTTTTTAACTAATATCCGGCGCTTTTCTTTTGTGCCAATCGGTTTGACTTTCAAACATTCTCGCTATCCGCAGTAACTTATCCTCCCCAAAGGACGGTGCAAGTATCTGCAGACCTATCGGCAGATTATTATCGTCGAAACCGCAAGGGACACTTATGCCCGGGACGCCGGCTAAATTGGCGGCTATCGTATAAATATCGGAAAGATACATTGTTAGAGGGTCATCAACTTTTTCGCCGATTTTGAAAGCCGTTGTCGGGGAAACCGGCATCATAATGCAATCGCATTTTTCGAAAGCGCCGGTGAAATCGGTACGTATTAAATTTCTAACCTTGAGTGCCTTCAAATAGTAAGCATCGTAATAACCGCTCGAAAGGGCATAGGTTCCAAGCATAATTCGTCTTTTAACTTCCTGGCCGAACGCTTCGGCGCGAGATTTGGAATAGACCTCGATATAATCTTCGGCCTTTTCGCTGCGATGGCCGTAATGTACGCCGTCATAGCGAGCCAGGTTACTCGATGCCTCAGCGGTAGCAATAAGATAATAAGCGGCAATGGCGTAATCCAGATGAGGCATATTTACTTCTATGATTTCGGCTCCGAGCTTTTCATATACGTCAATCGCTTCGGTGATTGCCTTTTGCACCTGCCGGTCGGCACCGGAGGCGAATTGGGGGACAATTGCAATTTTGAGCTTATCCAGAGGCTCATCGAGTTTTTCAAGATAATCACAGACAGGACTAATATTTTCGTCAACGCTGGTGCTGTCGGCGGGGTCGTGGCCGGCTATGACATTCATCATCAAGGCCGAATCAGCAACCGTTTGCGTTATAGGCCCGATTTGATCCAGGCTCGAACCGTAGGCGACAAGTCCGTATCGAGAAACACAGCCGTAGGTCGGCTTTAAGCCAACGACTCCGCAAAAACTTGCGGGCTGGCGAATTGAACCACCGGTATCCGAGCCGAGTGCCGCAAAACATAAACGCCCCGCTACCGCCGCACAAGAACCGCCGCTGCTTCCACCCGGTACACGGGAGGTGTCCCACGGATTGATTGTCTGCTTCAGGCCTGAGTTTTCCGTGCTCGAACCCATCGCAAACTCATCCATATTTGTTTTGCCGACTATTACGGCATCGGCGGCCAGAAGTTTTTCAACAACCGTGGCGTTGTAAGGTGCGTGGAAATTTTCCAATATCTTCGAAGCACAGGTAGTAGCTCCGAAAGTAGTGCACATATTGTCTTTTATCGCGACAGGGACACCAGCAAGCCAGCCTACTGATTGGCCCGCGGCTATGCGTCGATCAATATCCGCGGCTGTTTCCAACGCTCTGTCACGATAAGTGCTGATATAAGCACCAATGATTGGCTCAAGCTTATCTATACGCTTAAAAACAGCTTTAGTCGCTTCGAGGCTGCTTATTTTTCCGGTCGCGATTTTATCGCGCAATTCCTTAGCACTTAGCTCTTCCATCGTTGAAAATCAGATTATTTATTCTTGCTATTGTTTAGGATGTTCGAGGAACCAGTCATAAAGTTCCTGGTTTTTATACGACTCGGTCCATGAATCATGGCCAGCGTTGGGATAGATTGTGAATTTGACGTCTCCGCCACGTTTTCTTATGGCATTAACCATTTCTTCGGATTCTTCGAGCGGGACCACCCGGTCTTTTGCTCCGTGAAAAACCCAGATGGGTATATCTTTGAGTCTCAATGACATTATACGGCTGCCGCCGCCGCAAATAGGCGCAATAGCGGCAAAGCGTTCGGGATAAGCGGAGGCCAGAGTCCAGGTGCCATACCCACCCATACTCAAACCCGTCAGATAAATCCTTTTCTTATCGACCTTATACCGAGTCGCGATATCATCTACAAGGTTTATGAGCACTTCAACTTTCTCCGTCCACCAATCGCCTTCGGGACACTGCGGAGAGACCACGATGAAAGGAAAATCCTTTCTGTTTTTGACTATCTTCGGCGGGCCGTGCACCTTTACCTTGTTCAAAACACTGCCGCGTTCACCGGCACCATGCAGAAATACCATCAAAGGCCAGCTCTGCCGTTTTTTTCCGTAGTCTTCCGGCAGAAACAGCAAATAATTACAGCTTACTGTTGTTGTTATTTTCTTTTCAAACCTCTGGGATTGCTGAGAGCCCGGTGGAATTAAGTTCATTTTTTTCTCCATCTGTGCACAACCCATCAAAAACAAAGACATAAATAAAGAACATATCAAATAATTCGCCTTCATGTTCTAATACCTCCAAATCCGTTTTAAGACTTTCTTTTACGCACCGGAACCATCATCCAGTATTTTCGGCACTTTGAAAAACTCGTCATCCCGCTGCGGCGCATTTGCCAGAACCTTCTCTGTGCCGAGTGACTCTTTGGCGGAATCTTCTCGCAGAACATTGCTGACCGGCAAACAATGCGCCAACGGCTCAACACCTGCTGTGTCCAGCTCATTCATTTTTTCGACGTATTCAAGGATTGCGCTTAATTGCCCTGTAAATTCATGGACCTCGTCTTCGGTTAGTTCCAACCGGGATAATTTAGCGACTTTTCTGACCTGTGTCTGGTCGATTTTCTTTGCCATTTTCAATCCGCACCGAAAGAAAAAAAGCGAGGCAGAAGCCGCCCCGCTATAAAGAAAATACTTGATAACATGCTTTGTCAGTCAGCGGCCTTTTCGGCGGGTGTGTAATCCCGCTTTGGAGGCTTCTGCACAAGACCCATACGAATGGCTTTGGCTGAGACTTTAATTCTGCAAACCTTGCCGTTAACAACCGCACGAACCCTTTGTATATTCGGCTTAAACTTTCTTTTGGTGCTGCCGGTCACTCTTTTACCAACACCGCCAAGATGTTTAGCCTTACCACGCCGGGCTATACTTCTTCCCGATATGGTTCGCTTGCCCGTAAAAAAACATTCTCTCGACATTAAATACACTCCTGTTCTAATTTAACTTTAACGCAGGACGGGATTTTACCCCATCGAAAACGCTAAATATATAATATTCCAGAATAAATGCAAGTGTAAACCTGATATAATTGCAAAAAAGCCTTTTCTATCTCAAAATCCCTTTTTTCATGATAGCTTCCCTGACTCTGCGTATTTTAGGTGAATTCGGGTCTATCTGTACAGCGATGTTAAGTTCTTTTATAGCCTCGGGTCTATCGCCTTTCTTGTCTAAAAGAACGCCCAGATTACAATGCAGAATCGAGCTGTTTGGGACAAAAAGCAAGCCCTTACGATGTACTTTAATACTCTGGTCAATTTTGCCCTGCTTGAGCAGTATCTCACTCAGATGGTTATATGCCGGCACGTGAGTTGGCTGTAATCGCAGTGTTTTGTAATAATATTCTATAGACTCATCAATCCTGCCCTGCTTACGGTATGCCCATGCCAGGAAGTAATGCGCATAAATACAGGTGGGTTTGATTCTTATAGCCTCCTGGTATTGAGCGACAACTTCATCAATATCCCCCAGTCCTCGTGAGGACGCTCCCAATGCGGTGTACACAATATAAGAATGCGGCAAAAACTGCCGTACCTGCCGAAACTGCTCGGCCGCCGCCTGATAGTCCTTAAAACCTTCGGTTAATAATTTCCCATATTTCCAACGCAGGCGCCAGTCCGAAGGTGATTTCTGAATCGCCTGACGATACTGGAGTGTGGCATTTTCAAGGGCTTCGGGAGCAAGGTAAATTTTCAGGGCCTCGATATTTTGCTCCATTTGTCTTATACGCTCCTGCTGGTAAAGCTGGTTGGTGAACGGCGGTTTTTTTAT
>CBDURK010000251.1:0-5063 GCA_965369645.1 uncultured bacterium
GGAAGAAAAGAAGCGTTATGGGATTAACGTCGGTAAGTTCCGGTTCACTTTCGAAACCGAGGTAACGACAGTACGGCAGTAAGGCTCGATGCATTCGGGCAGGTCTATCACCCCCATACATTGGAGTCGTGGAACAACATAATCGACCTTTATGAAACTATAATACTCCCCAAGAACTGGGCGCATGCTTAAGGTGGATTTGTTGCCTATGCCGAGTTCGAGAAAATATCAATTTTTTCGAAAATATAAATATTTTTGACAATTTTCAATGTTTAATCGGATTAAGTATCCTGGCATATTTCAGGAAGGTGTGTACGATGCTTTGATGTTAATCAGAAGACGCAGATAGTGATGATTCTGTTCTACCTCCGCCAGTCCACTACTATGTTATCAATCAGTGTTCGATGGCCATCATGCGTTATCTTACCGTTCAGCGGAGTAATGACAATCACCGCGGCCGAGTCGGCGGCAAGGGTAAGTGTCGCTGCATCACGCACATTGCGTTTGACGAACTGGTGAGTCACAGCATTGTAAAGATCAGAAGCTTTGGAGCCGAGTCGCATCTCAAAGGTCTTAGCGGTTAAGTGTGGGTTGAAGAATAAGAATGTCGGATAGGCGGGCGCATGATACCAATCTGTGGCCAGGCAGTCCCAACTAAGAATACCGGGGACATTCGTCAGTGAGACAATACCGCCGAGGAAACCAACGTGATTGCCCATATAAAGCGATAGATTGTGCGATGTCATGGAGAACCACTTTTTCTTTTTGCTCAGATATTCTTCGGGCTCGGCCTTCGTCACTTCCCAGCCAAGACGTATCGGGTCTCCGGTAGCATAGGGTCGGAAAGTGCGCCGGTCGCTCCATTCCCAAGGTGTAAGAGCTTCATAAAACAGCAAGCATCTGGGGTCCCACCGGTCCTTCCAGTCTTTGTGGTCCTGGTGTTCCCAGTCCAGTCCATAGCCTTGCAGCAGTCTCGCTGAAGCAGCGGCATGCAGTGCATAGCGGCCGACGTCCCGAGCATAGCGCGGATCATAGCGCACAATCGGCACCAGCCAGGCCGGTGCTTGAAGTGTGCCCATAGAAAATGCGTGAAATCCCTCTTCTTTGCCGCCCCAATAGGCCCCATCAAGTCCATCGCAGGTGATGCCGCCAAACCTGGCACCGGCGGTAATCTTCCAGGGCATTCGTTTTGAATCCCCTTCACCGAACCATGCAGCCAACACCCGATCCATATTGAGAGAACATCCATATTCGGCATTAAGCCGGGCTGCTGTTAATGGGCCCATTACATGCGTCACTTCATAACGGCCCGGATGTTCGATGTGCCACTGCATTGCGGACCGCGCACAGTCCAGCATTTCGCGGTTACCGGTCAGCGCGGTTCCCATTAGCAGGGCCCATGCTACCGTGGGAGAATGGCCCAGTCGGTTCATCGGCTCTGGCCGGCCGGCAGCTTTGCCGGTATCGAAGTTGAAGCCGAGAACATTGAAATCCACCTTATCCGGACAGCCCATACCTTTGGCCAGGCGAAGAAATGCCCGGGCTGTTGTATGCGCCTGCGCGGCGAATTCGGGATCGTCGGGGTACTGGCTTATGAGCATCAAACCCTGTGCGGCCGCCCAATAACCGTATATGCCGGAGTGAATAACAGGCTGACCCCGATGGCCAGGGCTGAGTCGATATATGCCATAATTCGGGTCATACCAGTTTTTGGCGGCCTGAACGTAGTTGAAGCCATAGAGATCGGCGGGATTCAGTCCGACGAGTTTCGCACCAATAACCGGTGCCAGGCACGTGAAGGCCTCATCGTTCGGCTTGTGCCCAACGTACGAAGGAATCTTGAACTGATTTGAGCCTGCGTCCACCACGACCAGGGGATTGCCATCCAGCCTGGTTGCAGGGTCGAGGAGCAACTCATAGTACTGCTTAGCCACTTGCGGCCAGTCACGCACCACCAGCGGTTCCGGCAATCGCGGCATCCGCCGGACGCGTGGGATGCCGAATTGTTCTCGGCCAGCCGCGATTGTGACTGCAAGGTTCAGTGCAACCAGGATTACCAGCAATACAGCCGGTCTGAATATCATCAAGCGTGCGGATTTCTTTGGCATGATTGACCCTCAAGTTCGCATAATTTTTTCTCAGTCAGAAAACGCAGATTTTAAGCTAACCTTGTCAAAGATAAAACAACAAAATGTTTGATTACAAGGACCTTCTTCGTTAGACTACTCTGAGTACTCGATAGAAATTTACCACTGTCATAATAGATTATACAGGAGGTGGCCAATGTCAACAATCATGAAAAAAACTGGTTGCCCGAATATTACAAGAGTGACATTTCCGGAGATATTTTGACGATTTTAATGGTGTTAAGAGTAATTTTGAGATAAACAAATGAATGCTCGAATTGAGCCAATCAGGAGAAATACAATGGTAAACATGAAGATTTCAAAAGTTAAAGCTCATCACAGAATCCTTTCATTAAATCTAATGATAAGCGCCTTTCTTTTCTTCCTCGGCGGTGCCGTGAACGGAATGGATTTCGAACATGTGGTCGTTGATGAAAATGTTGGCGGCAGGACGGCGATTGGTGATATCGATGGTGACGGCTTTAATGATATCGTTGTTCATACCTGGTCGAGTGACAGGGGCAAACAAAACGATGGGAAGATCGGCTGGTATAAATATCCCAAATGGCAGCGACACAACATTGTCGATAGCGGCCATATTTTCGGTGACGGTGTGCTTGTTGTCGATCTTGACGCAGATGGTGATAACGATGTAGTCACGGCCAAAGGCAGCGACAACGAGGCGAGTGTATTCTGGTATCAAAATCCCGGCGGCAATGCCACTTCAAGCTGGAAAGAACACAAGTTGGCTACTGTTGAAATTGGCAGTGAAGTCAAAGATATCGAAGTACATGATATGGATCATGACGGCAAGCCGGATGTAGTTGTCCGGACAAAGCATAAATTTGCCGTCTATTTTCAGGAATCTCCTTATTCCTGGATTGAAATGAAAACCGATAATGCCGAACGCGAAGGGATGACAATTGGTGATGTCGATGGAGACGGCGACTACGATGTGGTAATGAATGGATTTTGGCTGGAAAATCCCGAGCATCCTCGTAAGGATACCTGGAAGCGATATGATATCGACCCGATGTGGTATCAGGATGCTACCGGCGGCTGGCAGGATCATAGCGTTATGGCGGACGTCAAAGATATGAATAATGACGGCAAAGCTGATGTGATTCTCTCTCATTCGGAAAAAACTGGTTTTACTGTCGCATGGTATGAATCGGTTAATCCAAAAGGTGGTCCTGATGCGTGGATTAAACACAAGGTCGGCATTATCGATTACTGCCATAGCCTTCGCGGTGAAGATGTGGATTTGGATGGCGATATAGATATAGTCGCAGCTACATTGATTAGAAAAAAATCTCCTGAGATATGTGTGTTTATTAATAAAGGCAAAGGTCTTGCGTGGCGGAAACAGCTCCTCGCCAATAAAAGCGCCTACAAAGCAAAGGCAGGAGATATTGATAACGATGGTGATATCGATATTGTTACGGCCCGTAGCTGGGACCTCGGGCCTCTGCAATTATGGCGCAATACCATTAGTGAAACCGGTGCTTCCGGAAAGGTCGATATTGGAGCACTGCCGCCTCAAGGGGCCGAAGTTCTGATCGATGGAACTCGCAGGCTCTTGAAGCAAAAATGGACTTATTGGAAGGGGCCGCGTTTCAGTTCTTCCCTGCCCATCAAGTGGAAGCTGGTCGATGATCCCGTTGGTAAAGGCAAGGTGCTCATGAGCTATGACCCTGCGGCTGCCGGAGGCAAGTATGGAGCGGCGGACATTGTGACGAAAAAGAAGTATCGAGATTTTAGATTGCACATCGAATTTATGATTCCTCACAAGGGAGGGAACAGTGGAGTCTATTTGCAAAATCGTTATGAGATACAAATTCTGGACGGTGACAGCGGCAAGCATGGAATGGCTGCCGTTATTAATGAAGCAGCCGGGCCTTACCATGCCTATCGCGGTACGGGAAAATGGAACGCTTATGATATCCAGTTTCGTGCCGCCAGATTCGAAGATGGAAAGCTTACTGAAAAAGCAATGGTGACCATTTTTTTCAATGGAGTCAAAGCCCACACGAATCATAAAATTCAGAAGGTCTGGGGTGGAAAGAATTCAGGTATAGATGGAGGTAACCAGAATGGAACAGGTATTACGGATGTACCCGGAGGCCTGAAATTACAATGTGAAGGCCATGAAGTCTTGTATCGCAATGCCTGGATTAAGGAACTGGATCTGAAAAAGCCGAATACGGCATGGATTGCACAAATTCATGCAAGTAAGCAAGCTTTTTGACTATGAAATCTGAAAAGACGCTTGAGTCAGGTTTCATTGAGCCGGATTTGTCTAATTTTCTGGTGCTGAAATCTCCGTTGATGCAATCGTATAGAAATTCTGGCCGTCGAGAAGTTTGGGATCCAAAGCAAGAAATACATTCTGTCCTTCTTCTTTCGAATAGATCTTGATTTTTAGCGTATATATCCCTGGCTGCAATCCCGGCGGAATGCGTAGGGTATAGCTTTCGTGGTATATGGTTCCTGGAGGATCGGGTACCCATTTTTGACAACCGGACTCGAACCCGAAGTCAATATTATCAGGCCCAGCCAGTTGTACCATCAGGATGTAAGGATTATAGGCGGGCGCCACCCCTCGATTTTCCCAGGCCAGTTGGATCGTATGTGGCCGCCCGGATTGCATGACATTGGGGATGTTGATATGGTGAAGAAAGAACCAGTAACCGCAGCGATTTAGCAATTCTTTTGTAAGTTCAGGATTATCCATCAGCCATTCATTTGCATCACCATGATAGCCAATGTATGTCGCATGCAGAAGGGCTAGCGCGCCACGAAAGAAATCTGCTCCTTTTTCACCCTTTCCATACTTTTGCAGCGACGATTCCGGCCCACCCAACCAGTTGCCATATCGCTTGACAGATCCATAATGCTCCAGCTCGAATACAGTCGGCCTGACACGCCAGACATCAT
>CBDURK010000252.1:0-5048 GCA_965369645.1 uncultured bacterium
TGATAAATTTATTGGCATCTGGAACATTTGTTATGTTCATATTTTTCCAGTCAACATTCAGTTTTTTACCGGCGCGGAGAGCAACGTTTCCCATTAGAGTAAATTCTGTCAGGGGGCCGGCATAGTCGAAGTGAGTGCTTGGTCGGCCTTTACCTTTGCAGGCATCGAGCCAGTTGCGATGGTGACTTTTGGCGCGAGGCAGGGTCTTGGGTGGCCTCTTATATGCCCTCATTTTGGATTCGGGGATGATGCGAGGTGATCTTGACCAACCCTCACCGAGGATAGCGCCCTTTGTTCCGATATAGAGGATACCATTATCACCGAGGTTTCTTCTTGTTTCCAACTGCACAGGGCGCGGCGGCATAAGTCCGCCTTCGTACCAGGTAATGCGTACAGGTCCCATGCCGGCACGGGCAGGGAAATCGAAGTATATGAGCGATGCGGCCGGACAGTTCTCGTCGCTGATGCCGGAAGAACTGGCTTCGACGCTGAAAGTAGAGCTTTTGTCGAGTTTGAGCGCCCAGAAGGCCGGGTCCAGATGGTGACATGCAAAATCGCCTATCGTACCGGAGCCAAATTGCCACCAGGCCCGCCAGCGAACTGGTGCGTAGTCGGGATGATAGGGGCGTGGAGGTACTGGCTCAAGCCATCGCTGCCAATCGAAGCCAGCAGGTACGGGAGGAGTTTCTTTGGGTCGGTCGGTGAAACTGGTCCAACGGTTAGCACCTGTGCTGGTCCATGCGTGAACATCGTGGACGTCACCAATAGCACCGTCCCATATCCACTCGCAGGCCAGACGAATATCTTCACTGGAGTGTCCGAAATTACCGAGTTGGGTAGCGACTCCGGCTTTGCGGGCGGCTTCGGTGACTACACGCGTTTCGTAAACGGTTCGGCAGAGAGGTTTTTCACAGTAGAGGTGTTTACCTTTGGCGATGACGGCAAGACTCACTACAGCATGAGAATGATCCGGCGTAGCCACGAGGACTGCGTCTATGTCTTCGGAATCCAGCATTTGATTATAATTGCGGTAGGTCGGACAGGGCTGGCTGTATTTCTGTCGGACCAGGTTCAGGGCAGGTTTCAGACCGGCTGTGCCGCCGTAGTAGAACATACTATAGTCACTGAGTTCGTTGATGTCACAGAGGGCGGCGATATGGACATCGGGTTCGTTGAAGAGTTGTTTCATGTTGACAATACCCTGGCCGCCCGTGCCGATGATGGCGACGTTGACCTTTTCGCTGGGTGCGGTATTGCCATTACCGCCGAGTACGTGGCGAGGTACAATAGTGAAAGCAGTGGCCGTGGCAGCACCAGCCAGAAAGTTCCTCCGGCTAATCTCTTTTGTCGTGGTAGCTGATTTTGCTTTTGGATCTTTCATCTATTTTCTCCTTTTTGTGTTTTCTTTATTTCAGAGATTTTTATATGTTACATTTACTAATGGTCTTGTCGAAACACCGATCTGTAGAGTTTATATTAGTTAGGCTCTTACGTTTGTCAGGAATTATATTATAACAAGAATAGTTATATTAGGACAGTTTTTTCGGATTCAAACAATATACTTCTAAAACTGAATTATAATAACAGCCGTTTTGTGGTATTAGCGAAATGTCTTTTAGAAAATATTGCCTGCTTACCGGGAGCGGTGAAAGCATGTAAATTGCTTTTGTGATGTTATTTCGAGTGTTCTATTAATTCTCAAACGGATGTTATAAATATCTGTTAATGCTAAGGTAACGGTAGTTTTTATGAAACGAAAAAACTATGTCTAAACTACTTGTTTGGAGGTTGCAGGCTAAATAAGACCGCAAATTCTTTGTGTACGCAGATTTTTTATAAAAAGTATCGTCAAATATAAATATTTCTTGATTTATTTGTACTTTTCTCTTACAATATATTTGTTGCGAGTGCGTACCGAGATCAGTTGGTCTCATAGCACTATCCGCGGTAGCGTGTATAACGGCACTTCGCAATAAGGAGACAGGCTACAATGAGTTCAAAACAAACGCCTAAGTCTCCTTTTTTTATGCGCTTTATTTATCCCTATGTTAAGAACAGCAGAATCACCGGTTATTTACCTTAGCAAGTGAGAAATCCCAAGATAATGAAGGTCTTTTTAAGGTTAATTGCTGAATTAGGAGTATTACTGGAGATTTATTTATTAACATAATTTCTGACTATGGTATAATAAATTGCTGACTTTTATGCTGGAGATTCTTATATGAAAAGACGCACATTTCAACTATATCTATCGGTGGCATTTTTCATACTCACTGTCCATGTTTCTTTTGGTTCGACTGATACGACTGAGGTTGTTGCTTCGATGCGCAAACTAGTCGAGGCCGACTGGATTGAACGTGACGGACAACTCAATGGTCAATTACAACAAGTTAAAAGTAATGATTTCTCGTTGGAATGCACAAGACAGATTATTATGCGGGCTTACATGCTTTCGGATCGCTTACGACGGCTATCAGCTTCAAGTTTCCGCCTTGAACCATTGGTAAAAAAATTACAGCAGATCGATGCAAAAATATCATTTCTAAAGTCAGTTGGTAATGTGGACGTCGATGTTCGCCGCGGAATATACCTTGATGCCCGATGGACAGTCCGTCGGATGGCGTTCTGTAATCCTTTATTAGACTTTGATAAAATATTGTTTATTAAGCGTCACCATCCGGGTGGTGTGTTTCACATGTGCGACCAGTACTACGGCTTCAATGCAATTGCCGGCGGTGGATTGTATGTTCTATCCGACCCGTTCGGTTCCGAGCCCAAACTAACTAATCTTCTGAAAGATACTATTGTCGAAAAGGGACGGCTCAAGGGACGTACACTTAAACAGGGAGCTTTCCTTTCGCCTGAACTCTCATATGACGGACAAACGATTCTTTTTGCCTATACCCAGGGCCAGGGAAAGGATTTGCAGTGGACACCTGAGAGCAGTTTTCATATTTTCAAGGTCAATTCCGACGGTACCGGACTGGTACAATTGACTGACGGCCCGGGGAATGACTTTGATCCATGTTTTTTGCCCAACGGTCGAGTTGTTTTTATCTCGGAGCGGCGGGGCGGATACCTTCGTTGCGGCCGGCATTGCCCAACGTATGCAATGCACTCAATGGCCCCGGACGGCAGTGATATCATTATGCTGAGTTACCATGAAACACATGAGTGGCATCCGAGTGTGACACATGATGGTATGATTGCATATACCCGCTGGGATTATGTGGACCGAGATACTAATGTTGCGCATCATATATGGACTTGTTTCCCGGATGGCCGGGATCCACGTTCTCTGCATGGGAACTATCCCTTGCGACGTGAGCTTCGGCCATGGATGGAGATGAGCATTCGCGCCATTCCCGGTTCACACAAATTCGTTGCTACTGCTGCGGCGCACCATGGTAACGCTTTCGGTTCGCTGGTTATGATTGACCAGCAGCTCAGTGACGATGGCGCAATGTCGCAGCTTACTCGCCTGACGCCTGATGTGCCTTTGCCGGAAGCCGAAAGGCACATCAAGCCAATAAAAGACTGTATGGTTTACGGAACTCCATGGCCGCTCAGTGAAGATGACTACCTGTGTGTGTATGACCAGCAAGCAAAGAACCAGGGTATCTACTGGATAGACCGTTTCGGCAACAAAGAGCTTATCTACCGTGATCCGTCAATCCCTTCCATGAGCCCGATTCCGCTGCGTCCGCGAAAGAAACCACCCGTGATTCCCACCCGGACAGTTCAGACGGCCGCAGATATCGCCAAGGCCGGTGCTGAATATACAAAGGAAACCATCACAGTTGTCAACGTTTATGACAGTGACTTTAAGTGGCCAAAGGGTGCTAAAGTTTCAGCACTGCGAATTATCCAGGTCTTACCAAAGACGACAGCTCCTCCGAATCAGCCCCGTATCGGAATCGCCAACCAGACCAATGCCCGGTCGGTTCTTGGAACAGTACCTGTAGAGACCGATGGAAGCGCGTATTTCGAGGCGCCCGTCGGCAAGCTGATATATTTCCAGGCGTTGGATGACCGAGGAATGGCAATTCAGTCTATGAGGTCCGGTACTTATGTGCACCCTGGTGAACAAATGACTTGCCTGGGCTGTCACGAGACAAAACGCCGTACCTCGAAACAATCTACTGTTATGCCGCTGGCTCTTAAGCGGACTCCTTCAAAAATAAGACCCGATGTAGATGGCTCCAATCCTTTCAACTATGTCCGACTTGTGCAGCCGGCTTTGGATCGCAATTGCGTTAGCTGCCACAGTAAGGAAAAAGCACCTGACCTTGCAGGTATTATCGAAGGTAAAAACGGCTGGACACGTTCGTACAATAATCTCGCTGAGAAGTACGGTTTCTATTTCCACGTGAGTAATGGTTCAATTAATACGGGAGTTCACGGCGGAATCAGGTCAATCGCAGGCAAATTTGGAGCTCGGTCATCTAAATTGTTAGATTTTATGGATGAGCAACATTACGGTGTTAAGCTATCAAAGGAGGATTTTCATCGTTTAACGCTCTGGCTGGATTGTAACAGTGAATTCTATGGCTCTTATGAAAACACACTCGCTCAGGCCGAAGGCCGGATAGTATGGCCGACGTTGGATTAAGCTGCTTTCTTTCAACGGGTTCATTCGTACATAAACGTTTCAGCAGTGTGTACTCAATGGAATAATTACTCATGATGAAAATTTGAATCTTGGTGATGTATTTCTGGAGAAAATATATGAACCGCAGGGAATTTTTGAAGGCATCGGTAGCAATTGGCTCGGGATTATCTTTGTCTGGCTCTCGAGTTCTGGGTGCCAATAATGATATTCGCATTGGTGTAATCGGAATCGGTTCGTTCGTCAAAATCGGCGGCAAGGGACGAGGGGATATCAAGGACTTTAGAAAGATTCCGGGTGTCCGTATTGCAGCGTTGTGTGACTGTGATGAAAACCACCTCAACTATGAATTGAACGAATTTCGTAAACGAGGCGAGAGAGTCAAGGCTTACAGAGATTTTCGTGACCTGTTGGATGATAAGGAAATCGATGCTGTCTC
>CBDURK010000253.1:0-5039 GCA_965369645.1 uncultured bacterium
TGGCGGAAGGTTGGCGGCAAATTCTCCTCGGTTCAGACAGATGAATATATTATTATGCCGAATCATTTTCACGGAATCGTAAACGTCAAAGGGCAACCACATGGGGTTGCCCCTACGAACGGCGCAACGGAACAACATTATGACAGATCAGGGCAACCACGCGGGGTAGCCCCTACGTTGGGGGATATTGTGAATTGGTTCAAGACGATGACAACCAATCAATACATTCGGGGTGTAAAACAAAATAGATGGTCATCATTTGGCGGGAAATTATGGCAGCGTAATTACTATGAACACATCATTCGCAATGAAGATGAGTTAAATCACGTTCGTCAATATATTGACGAAAATCCTCTCAATTGGCAAACAGACGAAGAAAATCCAGATGCGACGGCCAGGTAAGTAAATCACGTGATGGCGGTTCGCGAAGAAGCCCCTACAATTTTACGATAATAAACGTTTTTCATGTTGTGAGAGTCGAGATTGCCGCAGTCGCTTCGCTCCTTCGCAATGACAAGGGGGGGAGAGAATTTAGGATTGGTGTGTATAAAAGTCTTGAAATTTCGTTTAGTTGGGTTTATATGGAAGGTTTATTGTTCGGAAATTGAGTCGAAAAACGGTTTAACTTAAAGGGAACTAAGGAAATCTCAAAATATTAAAGGACTGATTTATGGTCGGATTTGAGACATTGGACTGGATAGCGATTGCAGCTTACTTCGGCATTATGCTTGTAATAGTCTGGTGGGTGGTTCTTCAGAAGCAGAGGACTTCGACGGATTACTTCCTGGCCGGACGAAATATGCCGTGGTTTGTTGTCGGAGCTTCAATCTTTGCCTCAAATATCGGCTCGGAGCATATAGTAGGATTGGCAGGGCAGGGTTCGACCAGCGGTATGGGGATGGCGCACTGGGAACTGCACGCCTGGTGCGTTGTCATGCTATCCTGGCTGTTTATACCGTTTTATTACCGCTCGAAGGTCTTTACTATGCCGGAGTTTCTCGAGAAGCGGTTCAATCCGGCCTCCCGCTGGATATTATCGATAGTGTCACATATAGCATACGTGTTTACGAAGGTCTCGGTGACGGTGTATGCGGGCGGGGTGGTGTTTAATGTGCTTTTGCCTGAGATCAATATACCGATAACAGACAATTTTGCTCTCGATGCGTTCTGGGTCGGGGCACTTTTGACCGTATCTCTTACCGGAATATATACAGTACTCGGCGGTTTGCGAGCTGTCGTTTACACCGATACAATCCAGACGGTTATTCTGTTAATCGGCTCATTCTTTATTACCTATCTCGGTCTGAGCAAGCTCGGCGGCTGGGGCGAACTGCAAACAATATGCAGTGAGAATATTGAAAAATTTGCACTGTGGCGGCCAAATAGTGACCCGGATTTCCCGTGGTTAGGCATCTTAATAGCTTCACCTATAATCGGGATATGGTACTGGTGTACGGACCAGTATATCGTGCAGAGGGCATTAGCAGCTAAAGACCTCAAGAATGCCCGTCGCGGCGCTCTTTGGGGTAGTTTTTTGAAAGTATGGCCGGTTATGATTTTCATCGTCCCCGGTCTTATCGGCTATGCACTGCATCAAAAAGGTCTTATTGCAATCCCTATGAAAATGGCTAACGGCCAGGAAGTGCTTGATGGGGACAAAGTTTTTGCGGTTATGGTAAGCTCGCTGCTGCCGGCCGGCCTGCGTGGTTTGGTGGTCGCAGGTTTATTGGCGGCTTTGATGAGTTCGCTGTCATCGCTTTTCAATTCGTGCGCTTCGCTTTTTACAGTGGATATTTATGAAAAGATCAATCCAAACGCCTCCGAACGGCATCTGGTAACGGTTGGCCGAATCGCAACGCTGGGGGTAGTTGTAATGGGGATAATCTGGATTCCCGTAATGCAGCGAGTTTCTCAGGGGGGGCTATACAAGTATCTCCAGGATACGCAAAGCTATCTTGCGCCGCCAATAACGGCGGTCTTCCTTCTTGGTCTTTTCTGTAAGCGGATTAACGGCAATGGCGCCGTGGCCGGTCTGACGATTGGTTTTATCGCGGGCATGACCAAACTTATCCTGCAGGCGCTGACTGGGGGTGACGATGCCTATGTTACATCGCCCGAATGGCTGGTTTATGTCGGACAGTACAACTTCCTCTTTGCTTCGGGCTGGCTGCTGTTAATAAGTATTGTAGTGATAGTCGGAGTTTCATTAGTGACGGCCCCTCCGAAATACGAACAAATTGTCGAATTGACCTTTGCCACCGCCACGGCTGAACAGAAGAAGGAAATCCGCGAAAGCTGGGGGCTTTTAGAAGTGCTGATGACGGTCGTGGTTTTAGGGCTTGTGCTTGGATTGTATTTATATTTTAGTTTCTGGCTGAACTAATTTTTTACTGATAAGTATTACTGATAGAATTCTTGAGTCTTGACAGGCTGATATAAACACTTACTGAGATAAGAAAGGAAATATAAATGGAGCAGGAACAGGAGCAGTCAAAAATAACGACTGAGTATGGTATAGATTTTACCTTTGTTACTTTTGAAGATGAGAATATCCTCGAAGAAGTACAAATCATGGAACTGCAGAAGTCTTTAGAGCCAGTTATCGAGAAGAACAAAGACAATCAGTTGGTTCTGAATTTTGCCAATGTGAAATTCATGACATCCGCCATGCTGGGTCTGTTGGTAAGAATCCACAAGAGGGTAAGCGAACGTGGCGGCGAGTTAGAATTACGTAATTTGGACAAGAACCTCCGCAAACTTTTCGAAATCACGCAACTGACCAAGGTCTTTAATATATCGTAGGGCTGTATAGAGCAGCGAAGGGAACAATTCCTGAGTTCCTCTCGTTCGGAAAGCAGTGCGGCTCGATATTTTGTTTTGAAGAAGAAATGGCTATACGCAATAAATTATTAATGTTACTTCTGGGCGTATCTCTTGTTCCGTTGATAGCATATTTCACTCTCGATATTTCATTCTCACGTCATGTACGAAATCGAATTGAAAATACGCTGCGATCTGCCCTGGATACAAAGGCACGCACCCGGTTAGTCGAAACCATTGAAAATTATGAAAAAAATCTCAAAATCTCAACCCAAGCAGTTCGTTACAGCCTGTACCACTATGTCGATCAGGCCCAGCGAAGCCTTTGGTCTGTCAATATCAGTACAGAACAGCAGTCTTCAGTTCGTTACTTCAGAACACTCTCATCAGAAGACATATCGAGAGAAGCTCAAAAATACTCTTTCGTGAATTCCAACAATAATCAAAAGTTAGTTATGGATTTTGAGTCACAGTTTGTCTTTCCTCCACAAAATATACCTAAAAGCCCCTTATGGTCACAACTATCAAAACTAACAAAAATATGCAAAGATATATATTCTATTAATCCTGAATCAAAACTATGGATTTATACAGTCCTTGCCGACGGCACAGCAGGTTTGTATCCTTCCTGCGGTTTCTGGCCGTATAGTTCAGGAAACGATTTTCGTCAACAGTCATGGTATATCAACGCAAGAATAAACAAACAGCTTACCCCAACTCTGCGTATAGAGCCACTTACCGGAAGGACTGTTATGACCATTGCGATGCCCTTCTATGAGCAGGATAGTACCTTTGCCGGTGTTATCGCCATGGACATTGACCTTTCCGGTGTGCTGGCCAGAATGAGCATACCGGAAGAATGGAAGAAAGATTCATGGAAACTTCTGATAAGGCTGCCCGAGGAAAAAGGGCCGGAAGTGGAAGAAGCTAAAGTTATCTGCTGCACCTCATTCATGGAAAGCCAGGTAGGTCCCGGCAAAGCCTCCAGACTCATAGATATATGTGATCCCAACAGTACTCGAACAATAATCGAAAATTCAACCAGCGGAAAAGCAGGCTTCATTCGTTTGCCTTACAACGGCGTTGATTCTCTATGGGCTTATGGCTCTTCAGAACGAGGAGCCGGCTTTCCAATCTTAATCGTGCCTTATCAACGAATAATCGAACAAGCAAACAACGCTCAGCAGATGCTATTCCAAGATAATGTCCGCGCAATACAAATAGCCACTTTCCTGATTTTCACGGTAATCGTAGCTGCCGTTGTACTTGCTGTGATGCGGGCCCGAAAATTAACTGTGCCTATCACACAACTCGCCGACGCGGCTGGGAGACTGGCTCAGGGTGATTTTGATGTCAAGGTAAACATCACTACAAACGATGAGTTCCAGCAATTGGGTGACATCTTCAACCAGACCGGTCCGAAACTCAAGGCTATGGAGAAGATGAAAGGATCACTTGAATTAGCAAGAGCGATACAGCAGAACCTTTTGCCCGGGACTGCTCCGAAACTCGAAGGCATCGAGCTGGCCGGCAGTTGCAAGTATTGCGATGAGACCGGAGGGGATTATTATGACTTTATCGAATTGAGCAATCTTGGGCCGGGCATTGTAGGGATAGCCCTGGGTGATGTAACCGGTCATGGAATCGGGGCGGCCCTGTTGATGGCCACTGCCAGAAGCGTTCTCAGGAGTAATGCCCAACATTATGGAGCCGACCTTACAAAGCTTTTCGAAGTTCTCAACAGGCATATTGAAAGTGATACCGACTACGATAAATTCATAACGCTCTTCTATGGCATCCTTGATACAAATCAAAAATCTCTTGTATGGGTATCCGGAGGACACGACCCTGCGATGTGGTATCATAAAGACAACGGCAAGATCGAAGAATTGCCAAATACAGGTATGCCGGTCGGGATAATGGAAAATGCAAGCTTCGAGCAGGGCGGGCCTGTATTTCTTAAGGCTGGCGATGTCGTTGTTATCGGGACCGATGGAATCTGGGAGGCACAAAACGAGGGTGGAGTTATGTTCGGCAAAGATCGGCTCCGCAATATCATAATAAGAGAAAGTGAAAAGCCTGCAAACGAGATTTGCTCGCAAATAATTGATGATGTAACCAATTTCAGTTCGGCGACGCCGCAACTTGATGATATTACCCTGGTTGTAATAAAGCCTGTTTAACCACCCCATCTCTTTTCCTTATCCCTTCTGAATTTC
>CBDURK010000254.1:0-5015 GCA_965369645.1 uncultured bacterium
AATAAGTGCCGGTCCAATCGACTGCCACCAAGGTGGACGGCGTTCGGAATTCGAATCTACAAGTGACTCAGGCATAAAATACCTCCCTGTGAACAATATTTATGAGTTGATTAAACAAATATCAACATAAACATAGCGTTCACTTTTTTGAATATCAAGATATTTTTTCTCGAATACAAGTGTTTTTTCATATGTCCGAGCCTAATATAACTTGAGAAATAAAGGCAGCTTGTTACAATCCCATTATGAAAAGACTATATTGGATGAATCCCGAGCTTTTCGAGACCGAAGTTGAAGTCAAAACTATCTCCGACTGCAAAGTTATAACCGATCCAGTCATATTCCATCCTGATGAAGGCGGCCAGCCCGCCGACACAGGCTCAATCGAGAAGGCCAATGTCAATAAAGTTGAAATCATCAACAGCCAGATAGTTCATACACTCGACAAGCCACTTAGCGATGGCAAATACATTGCACGCCTAAACAAGCAGCACAGGCTCTATACAGCTACCCAGCATACCGCTCAACACATCATATCAGGAATTGCTGAAAAACAATTCTCTCTTGGAACTACCGGTGTTCATATTGGTTTTGAAAGATGCACTGTTGATTTCGACAAGAAAATCGATTGGCAGACCGTAAAAAACATTGAACAACAATCTATGGAAGCCGTTACTCTCAACATTCCGGTTGAAACCGTGTTTAACGACAAAAACGTTCGTATCAGGCATAATTCCAAAGAAATTGAAGCAGACACAATACGCATCGTTAAGATTGGTAATTACGATAAATCTGCATGTTGCGGCGCTCACCTGAAGACAACCGGTCAAATTGGTATCATTAGAATATTCGATATTGAGAGCAAGAAACAAGGAGTGAGAATATTTTTTCTTGCCGGGACAAAGGCCCTGGAATACTCACAAACTGAGACATCTATCTTAAGAGATCTCAGAAAATCAACCGGTTGTTCATCATCCGAGCTTTTAACAATCTTCCAGAAAGCTTTAAGTCATTCAAAAGAATCAGCCAAAGAAATAAACAGGTTATGGTCTCAAATGCTGCCGGATATCGCAAAGTCAGCCAAATTAACCGTAGTCGAGTCAACACAAATTGGTGTCCAGGTTGTCGACATTCCCAGACAATTCATAACAAAACTCGCAGGCATGATGGCAGAAACATTTGACGGAGCCGGGATTGTTGTTAGTGATACAAATATTGCAATAAGCTCTAAAAATATAAATGCAAACGACCTGCTCAGAAAGATTCAAGATGCCATAGGAGGTAAAGGCGGCGGCTCACCTAAAGCGGCTAATGGTAAGCTGAGCAGAACTGTAACAACCGACGAGCTTATATCGATTCTAAAGCAATTTTAAAAAAGCAAAACGACTCAGAGAATCAATGCTTGAAATATCCTGAAAGGAAAAACATATGATCAAGTTATTTAGATACCCATTACTATGTGTAATTGTTGTTTTTGCCGCCATATCATCTACTCAATGTACAATATCCCTGAATGACACTTCGGAGATTTATGATATAGTTGTTTATGGCGGCACCTCTTCAGGCGTTGCTGCTGCCGTCCAGGCCAGACGCATGGGCAAAACCGTGATCATCGTATGTCCAGATAAACATCTGGGCGGGCTAACCTCCGGCGGGCTAACATGGACCGACTCCGGTCGCAAAGAAGCCGTTGGCGGCATCTCACGGGAATTCTATCAGCGCATGAAGAAACATTACGATAAGTCCAGTGCATGGATCTATCAAAAACCGAATGAGTATTCCCGATACCGTCCTGATGACGATGCAATATGGGTGTTCGAACCGCACGTAGCGGAGCAGGGCTTCGAGGAACTTGTGGAGGAGTACAAGATTCCGGTCTATCGAAATAAGTGGCTAGATCGCAAAAGCGGTGTCAGGAAAGACGGACCACGCATTATCTCTATAACTATGCTCGACGGTAAAACTTACCGTGGCAAGATGTTTATCGATGCAACCTATGAAGGCGACCTTATGGCCACTGCTGGTGTGAGGTATCACGTAGGGCGCGAAGGAAATGACGTATATGGAGAAACTCTCAACGGCGTCCAAAAACGCAATGCTACAAGTCACCAATTCGAAAAGCCGGTCGACCCGTACATCAAACTCGGTGATCCTGAGAGTGGATTATTACCACTAATCCATTCCGGCAATCCGGGAAAAGATGGCAGTGGCGACAATCGTATTCAAGCCTATAACTTTCGTATGTGTCTGACTAAAGTGACAGAGAATCGTGTGCCCTTCCCCAAACCGGACAACTATGACTCAATGCAGTACGAGCTACTTGCTCGATACCTCGATAAGGGATGGCGAGCCATATTCGCAAAGTTTGACCCTGCACCAAACAACAAGACCGATACCAACAATCATGGGGCCTTTTCAACAGACAATATCGGCATGAATTACGACTACCCTGAAGCCGCCTACAAACGACGACAGGAAATCATAAAAGAACACGAGGACTATCAGAAAGGTTTAATGTGGTTTCTCGCATATGACCCGCGAGTCCCTGTGGATGTACGCAAAAAAACAAGCCAATGGGGTCTTGCAAAGGATGAATTCAAAGATAATGATAACTGGCCCCATCAAATTTATGTCCGTGAGTCAAGGAGAATGATTGGTGATTTTGTCACGACCGAGCTGCACCTGCGAAGGATAAAACCGACACCGAAAACAATAGGCATGGGTTCTTACAATATGGATTCACACAATGTCCAACGCTATGTCGATGAAAACGGCCATGCACGCAATGAGGGCGATATCCAGATCAATCCCGGCGGACCTTACCCGATTTCATACGGCGCAATCACACCAAAGGCCTCCGAGTGCACAAATCTGCTCGTGCCGGTCTGCGTCTCCTCGTCGCATATCGCATACGGTTCGATTCGCATGGAGCCTGTCTTTATGATTCTCGGCCAGTCCGCCGCCACAGCCGCAGTTATTGCCATAGATAACAATATCGACGTGCAAAATGTCGATTACTCTATACTAAGATCGCGTTTACTTGTCGATGGCCAGGTACTGAATCTTCGTTAACGTATGAGACATGCATAGTAACGCACGTAGTTCCCGAGCCGACACTTAAGAGATGAATACAGATATCATGATAAAGCTGTTTTTACCTGACTCGTCTCTCAGCTTTCAACACTTTAACAGTCGGCAAATCATTTTCAATAAACGCACGGTGGTAACATTCAATCCTTCCATCCTCGCCACCCAAAAACAAATCAAGCCACCCATCCCCGTCAAAGTCAACCACCTCCGGCGTCGTACTGTGTTCACTGCTGATAGGAATTTGCCTTTTTATTAATTCGCCCCGCCAGGTGAAAACCGCCTCTCTTACAGACCCTGTGTTCTCATACCATCCCGCATTTTTCACATTCTTCAACAAAGCCGGCGCCTTGCCGAACAGATGATGAGCATTGTGAATAATATCCAGATCTCCATCGTTATCCCAGTCCACAACAATAATCCTCGCTCTCCCGGAGTGGCCACCTGCATGTTCTGATATACGAATTGGTTCACCTTTTTCATTCCTGAAAATACGTCGTCCAGGCCTTAGCCATTTATTTCCATTTTTCAAAAATGCTTCGTAGTAAGCCAGATATCCCTCATGGTCCACCGTTATATAATCTGTGAAGCCATCCGCATTCCAATCAACCGCCGCCGGCCGACAACGCCAATGTGTAACCAGTTCCGCAGGACCGGGCTGCCTCCAGAGCCATTCTGGTTTAGGCGGTTTACCCGGCCAATCCACTAATAATGATTTCTCAGCAGCTAATTTTGGATTCTTCCTGCTCCCGATATTCTCATAGAAGTAATGTTCCCCACTGACATCTGAGAGCAACAGATCAAGGTCACCATCTTCATCCCAGTCCACCACTTCCGGCATAGTATAGCCATACTTCGCTTCATCCGGTCCCTGTATCGAACCGGCATTACCGGCTAACACGCGTATTTCCCTGCCATTTGCTTCCAATCTTCTTCCCAAGACAAATGAAAATTCATCAGGCCTATCACTTATATTTTTGAAATACTCAACAAAGCCAGAGGAGTTCCCAACCAAAAGGTCTAAATCACCATCTCCATCCCAATCGCACGATACCGGCACCGACAAACAGCCTGCATCTATAACGGCATCCCATTGCAAAAGAAATCTTTCCTCGCTCAATATCCCCCCTGCCAATTGTTCTATCCAGGTCGGCCGCCCATCTTCATTACCAAGTAAAATATCCAAATCCCCATCACCATCTATATCCGCCAGATAAGGGCGAACATAAATACTAAAGGGACTTTTATCTTCCGCTGTCTTTAGCGAAACTGCCTGCGCCAGCTCAGCTTTTCCTCCTTTACCAACATTCTCAAAATACAGCAACTCAAACGAATTGCCCACCATCAAATCGGCATCACCATCCTCATCCCAGTCTCCGCCACTTATGCCAACATCACCATACAATTCAATCGGTGCTTTATTAACTTTTACCGGGGCTGCTTCCGCAAAGGCTGGATTTTTTGCTGAGCCAATGTTCTTATGAAAAACAATGCCACTGCGAAGATTCTCCCCCAACCAGACACCAAGAGACGAGAACGGCGAACGCCTCCTGTCCCATACTGCTCCTGATGGATAGTAATCCCTTGACAGCCGACGAATCGTCAGCAAATCTCGTAATCCATCGCCATCCCAATCAATATAAATACCGTCGGCCCGGCCATGCTTTGGCAGTGCCATAAATTCTTTCAGTTCAAAGCCTTCATCTTTATGAATCAGCTTGTAAACGTGATTTTCAATCAACAGTTCAACTCGCCCATCACCATCCCAGTCGATGGGTTGAAATTTTTCTTTGACCGGATGAATTCTTTGGCCCGAAGCAAACCACGGCCGCCCACCCTTACCTGTATTCTCAAAATAATAAATCCCCCCCTTCTCAACCGTACCTGAATACGCCACAAACAGATCACTGTCACCGTCCCGGTCGGCA
>CBDURK010000255.1:0-5006 GCA_965369645.1 uncultured bacterium
TCAAAAGCAAAGGCTACTCCCAGAAGCTGAATGAAATTTCCGGCAATCCACAATTTTCCTGGGTAATGATCGGGAAATATATACAACACGACTCGACGCAGAACGATAAAATCTACGTCTGGGGCTGGGTACCGGGAATATACGTCGCGGCCCAGAGACTAAGCCCGACGCCGAAAGCATTCGAAGGAACTATGCATACGCTCTCACCACAGGTCCTTTCAGAAAGAGTCTCTGAAATACTGAACGCGTTTGAAAAAGAGCCGCCGAAGTTCCTAGTTGACACCCGCAAGATCCATTTCCCCTGGGACAGGCCACCCCTCGAATTATGGCCTAAAACACAGAAAGGATTTTTGCCCGCTGTCCCGGAAGTTGTTACCCAGTACGACCAGATGTATGCCGGCATGCTCCGTGAAAAAATAGAACCTGATGAGGCCCTTCGATATGAGGCTATGAAACCCTTCAGGCAATATGTTATGAAAAATTATAAAATCATCCAGCAGTCCGGAGACCTTATTCTTTTCCAGCGCAAATAAACACTCAAACCATCAACCCGATAGTGAAGACCAATGGACGAAGAACTCAAAAAGCAGCAGGAATTCTATGACAGGGGCTGGGGTTCGGAACTCGATGCGGGAAAAGAACAACGCGGAAACCTGCGAACAAATCTGGACTTCCTCAGCCAAACCAATCTGCTCAAGCCGAATGACAGAATTCTGGAAATCGGCTGCGGCATAGGCAGTATAGTCTCCGAGCTAAGCGGACAACGATACGATATCACGGGTACGGATATATCAAGCAAGGCGATTGATTACGGACTGAAAAAATACGGCGATATCAAACTCCAGGTTCAGCCGGCGGAAAAATTGCAGTTCGAAGACCACTCATTCGATGTCGTGTTGAGCTTCGATTTATTCGAGCATATCGCCAAAGTGGACCAACACATAAGCGAAGTCCGTCGCCTCCTCAAAGCCGATGGTCTCTATCTCCTCCAGACGCCTAATAAATATAGTAATGTAATTTTCGAAACCCTATATCATAAATCCCTTAAATGGCGGCGAGCGCATCCTTCCCTGCATACGCCCGGCCAATTGAAACGAAGATTGTCAAAGCACGGATTCCAAACACAATTCGTCAAAATGAATCCCGTCAACGAATTCACCTTGAATAAACTAAGAAAAAAACTTGGCCCGATAAGCGGTATCTTCAAACATATAAACTTTTGCCGTCTGCCTCTTGCGCTGCAAACAAATTTATATGCTATCGCTCGCAAAACACCGAAAAAATGAAATGAAAATAATAATGCTCAATTACGAGTTTCCGCCGATCGGCGGCGGAGCAGCAAACGCACATCGGTGCATCCTGCAGCAATACTCCGGCAATAGCGACTTGACGATTGATGTCTTGACATCCGCCCCAAAACCGGGTTTTGTCAAAGAGAGCTTTGCCGAAAATATCACTATTTACAAAGTCGGCATCCATAAAAAACAACTGCACCACTGGCGAAAGACCGAGGTACTCGAATGGCTCTTAAAAGCCGGTTTCCATTACCGCAGACTTCTGCGGGAAAATGATTATGATTTTGCCCACGCGTTTTCCGGCTTCCCTACCGGCTGGCTCCCTTATCGCTGTAGCCAAAAGCTGCCCTATATTATTTCACTGCGTGGTTCCGATGTCCCCGGAGAACATGCAAGACTCAAACTCGATTATAAAATTCTCGGCCCCGCCTTTCGCGCTATCTGGAAAAAAGCCTCCGTACTGGTAGCCTGCAGCGGAGGCCTGAAAAACCGCGCCCTGAAGTTTATGCCGTCAGCGGTTATTGACGTTATTCCGAACGGTGTTGACCTGGAGCGATTCAGCCCCTCCGAAACCACTCCGGAAACACAGGACCTCAAACTTCTTACTGTCGGCCGGTTGTCTGTTACCAAGCGCGTGGAAATCCTCATAGACGCCGTTGATATTCTCAGCAGACAGGGCTGCCAGATATTTCTCAAGATAGTCGGCGGCGGACAAACCCGACAGAAACTAACACAAATTGTAAACGAAAAAAACCTCGATAACATTATCGAGATAACAGGCAGGTTTGACGCCGAAGATATGCCCCGGATTTACGGCCAAAGCGACATCTTTATAAGTGCCAGTAAACTGGAAGGTATGAGCAATGCTATGCTCGAAGCGATGGCATCCGGTTTACCGATAATTGCCGCTCGTTGCGAAGGCACTGAGGAATTAATTGCCGAAAACGGCCTCGTGATAGAAAATGCAACCGCCAATGAAATGGCCAAAGCAATAAAAAAATTAATCGACGACCCGCAGCTTCGCAATCAAATGTCTATCGCGGCCCGAAAGCAGGCACAGCAGTTTACCTGGGGCCGGATTGCCGAAAAATATCTGAACATCTACGAAAGAGTAAAATGAAAATCAGGGTCTTACATGTAATAGACCATCTTGGATATGGTGGGGCACCGGTTGTCGTCAAGAATATAACCGAAAAGCTCGACGCCGAACACATCGAAACTCTCGTCTGCGCCCTTCGGACAAACCCCGAAGCTATGCCAATCAAAACCACGCTCATCAGCTTAACTCACCACAAGTATAATCCCTTCGCCTTTATAACAATCGCGAAACTCTGCAAACAGCACAAGATAGATATTATCCACGCCCATCTGCAGAAATCGATAATAAGCTGCCTGCTTGCCGGTTTCCTCTGTGATGCCAAAATAATAATCCACGAGCACGGTCCTATCTTTAGACGCGGCACCGGTTGTATCTACCGCCTTCTTCTTAAACTACTGGCCAAAAAATCATCCGCCGCAATAGCAAATTCACAGGCAACAATTGAAGCCCTAAAACAAACAGCCGGTTTCACCGAACAAACCGCCCACGTAGTAACCAATTTCGTTGACTTCGCCCGCTTCGACCACACACTTTATGACCGCCAGAAAACAAGAGACTCTCTCGGAATCGCCCATGACAAAAAAGTTGTAGGATTCCTCGGAAGGCTCGATACCTGCAAAGGAGTGGATTTACTAATCCAAGCCGCAGCGATTCTTTGTAAAAAAGGCCCGCAATACCATTTTATTATTGTCGGCCACGGCCCGCAAAGAAACCAGCTTGAGCAGCTTGTTCTTCAACTGGGCATAAAAGAAAATGTCACCTTCACCGGATTGTGCAAAAACCCCGCCGAAATTATAAGCGCTTTTGATATCGCCGTCGTCCCCAGCAGACGCGAGGCATTCGGTATCGCAGCAGTCGAGTTTATGCGAATGAAAATACCCGTCATAGCCTCCCCCGTAGGAGGTCTTCTCGAAGTAGTACAGCATAATAAAACAGGAATCCTGCTGGATAACCTCAGCGCAGATAATATTGCTCTGGCCGTTAACTCGCTCATACAAGACAATTCTTTACGGGAAACTTTGGCCCAAAACGCCGAGCTTTTCTCCCGTAAATTCGACGGCGCCGAACAACTAAAACAAATAACGGATATATACGAGAAATTATGCCCGAAAATCTAATTATGTGCGACGAAGAACAGCTAAAATTCAATAAAGAAGTCCACGACGGAATCAGCGGCAAATACGATTGCCTGCACAACGAAATATTCAATCCCATCGAACAGCAACGATTGGGCAGAGCCTTAAGTACGGCAATTAAAGCGGTGAAAACCGATTCAAAACCTTTATCCGCACTCGATTACGGGAGCGGCTCCGGAAATCTCACCCGCCACCTGATTGAAGCCGGCATTAATACAGTCTCGGCGGACGTTTCCGATGGCTTTCTGAATTTGATTGAACGAAATTTCTCTCATACCGGCCTGTCGAAAACCCGAAAGATTAACGGAAAAGATTTATCCGGCATCGAAAACGACCGATTCGATTTGGTCGCAACTTATTCCGTACTGCATCATGTACCTGATTACATGCAGATAGTAAAGGAAATGTGCAGAGTATTAAAGCCGGGCGGTGTACTTTATATCGACCACGAAGTCAACGAGTCATACTACCAAAAACCGGAACAATACCTCGAATTTCTACAAAAAGCCCTGCCGATAATAAATCTCAAACGATATCTCCGCCTGCTCTTTGACGTAAAAGGCTATAAACACATAGTCAGACGCCTCATAAATCCCCGATATAAAAGAGAAGGCGATATTCACGTCTGGCCCGACGACCACATAGAATGGGACAAAATTGAGCAGCTTGTAATCGAAGAAGGCCTCGAAATAGTCCTGAAAGAAGATTATCTGCTTTACAAAAGCGGCTACGACGTCGATGTATATAACGAATATAAAGATAAATGCGCAGATGAGCGGCTGTTGATAGCAACAAAACAATGATTGTTTCGCCGGCTGCGTTTTATATCGAACAAAGGAATCGTAATATGACAAATCAGAATAAAGAGCCGGACGCTTTTTTCGACCATTTCAGCCGGGGCGACAAACCTACGAAAACCGGTATGAGGCTGGTAAAAGCCCTGGCCCGAAGAATCTTCCGATATGCTCATATCGATTCCGGCGGCAGCGTCCTGGAAATAGGTCCCGGCCGGGGGGACTTCGCTGATATCTGTCTTGAAAAAGGTATCGAATATTATGCAGTCGAGCCAAACGAACAAATGGCCGCTTCCCTTGAAAAAAGAGGCGCCAATATCATTCGCGCAATGGTCCCGCCTCTGCCCTCCATAGATAAAAAATTCGACGTCGTAGTCATGCTCGCCGTTATGGAACACATGAACAGTATGCAGGACGCCCTGCAGATAAGCCAACAAATAAAAGAAGTTCTAAAACCACAAGGAAAATTCATAATATGCTCCCCTGATTATTTGAACTGGCGACAGAATTTCTTTAATTGCGATTTCTCCCACAACTACGTTACGACCCGCCGCAGACTAAAACAGCTCCTGATAAATGCCGGCTTCGAAAATATAAAAAGCTGCCATCTGAGCGGCCCTTTCTCAGGATTCTTTTGTTTCCTGGTTACAGCCATAGTTTCCCGGCTGCCCTTCGGACTGCT
>CBDURK010000256.1:0-4985 GCA_965369645.1 uncultured bacterium
GCGTTAAGCTCTTTAAGCAGTTCCATCGTATCGGCTCGCATACCTTCGATATTGTCCGCCAGCATTAGAGAGACCGTGCCTACAAAACATGGTCCCATTGCAATATCAGCGACTGCGATTTTCAGTTTTCCTTTTGAAGTATCAGCGCCCGCTGTAAACTTAAACGCAAATCTGCCATAGTCTTTGGAAACAATAAGAGTTTGTATGGATTCACTTTCATCTTTTTCATCACCCCAATGAAGTGACACACTCACATTTGTACTTTCTTCTTGCGGTTTGAGATAAATATAACCGACATATTCTTTATTTTCTACAAGTCCCAGGTCAAGCTGCTCGATACCGTTGCCGGGCTGAATCAGTGGCGTGTGTTCGCCGACAAATGAATCTTCTTTGGCCATAGTAACCGAATCGGGCGAGCCGATGATTTGCCACGGTGAAGCGCCTACTACCGCAAAAGGATTATCTCGGGGGATACTGCGTCTCCTACTATATGGATTGTAATTAGGGGTAATCGGGAAATAGAACTTGCGGTCTTCGAGCATTTCCGCCCAGATACCGCCGTAGATACATCGGCCGAGGTGCTCTATAAACTGTCCGTAGATGTACTTCGAGATCGGCTCGGCGCTTCTTTCAGCATCGATCTTAACTGTCGGCTTCATCGTTTTAGTTGAAAGCAGTTCAAGATTCACATCGTCAAACCAGGCTTTACCTTTGGCCATTCCCCACCCGCCAAACAGGCAGTTAATCTGCACCGCGGCGGTGTCGCTCGTATCAAATACAACCTCGACCTTTGTCCAGTCTTTCGTTCCGGTAACTGCCGGTGTTTGTGAGGGCTGGATGTTATGCAGATTCAGGAGAGCGCCCCTGCTTGAGCCGGCAACCAGGTTTTCCGTTTTAATCCAAGCGGACAGCCTGTATTGCGAATGCGGCTTGACTGTTGCAGTAGTAAGCCAGCCGGCGTCGGCACCGTCTTGAGAGGAAATCATAACGCTTCTGTTGCCGGTTCGATAATCGGAGGAGTATTTAAATTCGGCTTTTCCTCCGTATGTTTGAGGTTTCCATGCAACAGGTTGATTATCGATTGCTTTTTCGAAAGAAGCATTTCGAATCATCCCCTCAGCCGTTACGGGCTGCGCCGCTGACTCATTGCGTGCCAGCCAGACCGCCATTTCACCGGCGCCGCGGTGCGCCCATGCATAATAGGGAATCGCTGTGAAATCCTGCTCTTTCTTTAACAGGGTTTTGCCGTCATCGGAGTAGCTCAGGCCCACAGCTTTGGCACGAACTACATTAACGCCATTGAACATATCTTTACGATATTCACTCGTTAGTTTCGCTTTATCCGGCAAAACAACATTAAGCACATGGCCGTCGTTGTCCGGCCATTCGGCGCAATATACAATGGGACCCCGCTCCAGCGCTACCTTTCCAACGTTGTCCGACACGTTTTTGTGGGCCAGCACACGCCGCACCGGCATCGGCAGATTTAATTCAATCACATCGCCCTTCTTCCATTGACGGTGAAGACGAGCAAAACCTTTGTCCATATAAAAAGTGGTTATCTTTTTCCCGTTGACTTTCAAAGATACTATATCATCTCTGCTGCTTGCGTATCGATACAAATCACTTGGTACAGGTTTATTCTGCGCCCAGCCGGGAATGCGAATGCGAACTGTAAAACTTGCCGATTTTTCAGGATT
Source organism: uncultured bacterium (assembly GCA_965369645.1). Taxonomy (GTDB): domain Bacteria; phylum Planctomycetota; class Phycisphaerae; order Sedimentisphaerales; family Anaerobacaceae; genus NIOZ-UU13. The sequence goes on from CBDURK010000256.1 coordinate 1,701, forward strand.
AATTGTTATCTTAACGGCACCGTCCCAGGGGTATCGAGTTTGTTGTTTTATCTGTACTGTGTTCCCTTTAATCCTTACAGTGCCGGTGCCACCGGCAAACAGGTTGACGTACAGATTGTTTCCTTCCTGTGCGTATATGTATCCCGGAACCGAAGATACGAAGCGGGTCATATTTCCCGGACAGCAGGCGCAGCCGAACCAGGGACTGCGCTTATGCTGGCCATGCGAGGCAAGAGGATTGGGATAAAAAAATGTGTCACCTTCCAGGGACACACCTGAAATCAATCCGTTGTACAAAGTCCGCTCCAGCACATCGACATACTTTGCATCACCGTGAAACAAAAACATACGGTGGTTCCACATAACGTTTCCGATGGCCGCACAGGTTTCACAGTAGGCGGTTTCGTTGGGTAAATCGTAATTTTTGCCGAAGGCCTCACCGGAGCCCTTCGCCCCGATACCCCCGGTGAGATACAGTTTCTTGGAGACGACGTTCTCCCAAATCCGGTCGATGGCTCTAAGGTAACTGTGGTCTGCGGTCAGTGCCGCCACGTCCGCCATACCGCAATACATATAAGATGCGCGGACGGCGTGCCCCACTGCCTCATCTTGTTCGGTAACTTTCTTATGCGACTGGTTGTATGGATTTCCATCAGGGCCGCGGGTATCAAGAAAAAACTTGGCAAGTCTAAGATACTTTTCGTTACCTGTTTCCCGGTAGAGTCTGGCCAGACCCATCTCGATTATCTGATGACCCGGTGCGGTTTTATTCTTGCCCGGACCGAAGACCGTATCCAGAAAGTCCGCATTTTTTATAGCGACATTCAGCAGTGTACGTTTACCGGTGGCCTGATAATGTGCCGCAGCCGCTTCGTAGAGATGACCCATGTTATACAATTCGTGACTGCCGCTGAGTTTTGACCAGCGTTTATCGCCGTACCAGTTGATTAAATTCTTCGCCTTATTCGTCCTGCATGTGAACAGGTAGCCATCGTCCTCCTGTGCAGCGGCGATCTTGACTATCAATACATCGATGTATCGTTCGAGCTCCCGGTTTGGCTGAACGTCCAAAGAGTATGAAGCCCCTTCGAGAATTTTATAAGGGTCCGTATCATCGAAAGGATAATTGGCCCGGTGCTCGCCTTTCATCAGTCCGCCTGCTATGGCAAAATTGTCAATCCGGCCGGTCTCTTCACACTTCCTGAAAGCGTAAGGAATCGAGACCTTGCGGTTCGTCTCAATACGAGGAGCCCAGAATTCGTCCGTAAGCTCGACATCAATAAAAGGTACCGGTTCGATAGGATAATCTCTTTTGAAACTATTCTTTTCAGCGGCATGGCATACATGAAGTCCGATTACAAGACAAATCCCAAATATTAGTATAGTTCTTTTTTGTACCCTCATGATATGCTCCTTTCGATTATGCACAATGTTTTGCCCTGCTGGAAAACTCTCAGAGAAGCTCGCTTCTATCGATGATGATAGACATCCCAGCCCATATAGTTATCAAGAGCTTCTGCTATTGCGTCGGCTTTTTCTATCTTGTTTACAGCAACGTGATGTTCAAAGCCCATCCTGCATATATATTGTAAAAGCCTCTGAAGATTTGCGATTTTCATCACGCCATATCCGCCGAATGAATCGAGTTTGTCGTTTGTAAATTCACCCTCACCAACATAAACGCTGACGATACCATCGCTATCGTCGGTAGCGGTCCTGCAGAAAGTTGCCTTCCCCGGTGCTATCCTGCCGACAACGGTTCCGTAAGTGTTTTCCTTTCCGACTGCCCCGGCAATAATCTCCTGATAGTCCATTTTTGAACTTTTGAAAAATGACTTTGGCAGATTGCTGCAATGGAACAAGACGGTCTTGTCGGGATCGGAGCCGTAGTTATTATTCCAGTCCAGTAGCGCGCTGGGCGTCCCGCCGGCCAATTGAAGAATGTACATCCCTAACAAACCCGTAATATCGACCTCGCACGCGCTCGGAACCAGCGACTCGCTCATTATGCTCATAAGCGTACAGGGCACTATACCAAAGAATTCCTCAAGAGAGGTCCAGCACTGAATAGCCGTTCCGTCAAGCTCGGTCTCTTTAATCCATTTATCCACAACATAACCGAATTTGGCCATCTTTAAGAGTTTGTCGGAGGGGATTGAATTGGTTGAGATGTATTTTGTGATAGCATTCAATTTTCTCTTAACCGCCCTGTCGGTATCGCCGAGCCGGTCAACTCTCCCGAGAATTTCGGATAAATCTATCGTCTCAACCGAAATGCCTGACATTTCGAGGATTTTTTCACTAAAGCGAACGGTATTAAAAGCGCCGGTGCGGGCCCCGATAGCGCCAAACCTGGCATTTTTCAAGCCTTTAATAATTCTGCACACAGAAGCAAAATCGCTCAAATCTTTTTTGAATTCAGCCGATGCAGCCTTAACAGTGTGTGAGTTCGTTAGCGTAAATGGAATACCGGCTTGCCTGAGATTGTTACAAACACTCATCTTGCCGCAGAAAGAATCCCGTCTGTTGGCTAAGGTCATCTTGTCCTGAATATCCGGTTCGGCGTGGACCAGAATCGGAACGTTAAGCCCTGAGCGTTTGATTGTCTCGGCCACTCCCTTTTCGTCACCGAAGTTCGGCAGTGTTACGATTACCCCGTCAATCTTATCCGCCTTTTCTGAAAAAAGAGCGGCACATTTCTTAGCATCCTCGAAAGTCTCAACCGCCCCGTATTTCGTCTGTTGCATTGATAAAGCAACTGAGTTGAAACCGTTGTTCTTAAGCACATCGAGTATATCTTTCCGTCCCTGTTTTGCTAAAGCATCCGGGAAAAAACCTCTGTTTCCGACGATTACTCCGAACGTTGTTTTTCTCATTTTTATTTCTCCTAAAATAAATCAAGAGACAAAATTATTTTTGCCCGTAATAAGCGTTCTTACCGTGTTTTCTCAGGTAGTGTTTGTCAAGAAGAGCCTGGCTGATAGGCCCCTGCTGAGGATTTATAGTTATGGTGCCGAGAGCCATTGTTGCCGTCTGCTCCAGAACAACCATAGTCTCAACAGAAGCAGCGGCGGATTTGCCCCAGGTGAAAGGGGCGTGGTTAGCTACAAGCACCGCAGGAATTGTCATTGGGTTTATGTCGGCAAATCGCCTGACAATACACTTTCCTGTGTTTAGCTCATAGTCGTTTTGAATTTCTTTTTCTGTCATTACCTCAGTGACAGGTACCGCTCCATAAAAATAATCGGCGCCGGTTGTGCCGAAACAGGGAATTTCCTTGCAAGC
>CBDURK010000257.1:0-4978 GCA_965369645.1 uncultured bacterium
TTCGTTTGCATTTGCAGTCCAATCATTTTTCGTATTTCTCCATAATTATGAGTGATTATATATTCAGGTAGCTTTTATCTCAAGCCCGTTAAAGAGTTTTTTTTGTCGGCTCATCCACCCGGCCAGGGTATGTACCTATAGAACTCAACTGCAAATTGTGTGTTACGAATAAGTTTTGGTAGATTGTATCGGCATTTTGATGTAGAATTTTACCTTGAACGGCTTTACCAGAAGATAAGTTTGATGTATGCGTGTGGTTTTATGAAGGTTTTAATTGCGGAACAGTGTGGATTTTGTCACGGCGTTAGAAATGCCATTAGTGTTGCCGAAAAAACACTAACGCAACAAAAAGACGGAAACTCTGTTTATAGCCTTGGCCAGATTATTCATAACAGTAATGAGGTGGAGCGTTTGGCCAAAATCGGGCTTAAAACAGTTAGTAACGTTGAGCAAATTCCCTCAGGGACGGTTCTTATCCGTTCCCATGGCGCTGCTCCTGAACAAATAGCTAAACTCAGAGCAAAAGGGCTCGATATTGTTGATGCTACGTGTGTATTGGTTAAGAAGGTCCAGCACATAGCCGAGGAGCTTGCGAGCGATGGTTATCAAGTCGTAATTATTGGCGACGAGGACCACCCTGAGGTTCAGGCTGTGAGGGGCTGTGCCACGAATGTAGTCGTTATTGCTGATGAGAGTGACTTGCATAAGCTGCCCCATAACGCCAGGCTGGGGATTGTTTGTCAGACTACGCATAGTCCTGAATATTTCGGCAAGGTGCTTGGATCAATAGGACGGTCCGGCTTCAATGAGTTAAAAGTGATGAATACTTTATGCAAGGAGGCAATAAAAAGACAGGAATCGGCTGTGCAATTGTGCCTGCGGGTGGATATAATGTTTGTGCTTGGCGGCTTGAAAAGTGCAAATACTCGCCAACTGGCGGAGCTGTGCATAAAATATAATAAACAAACGTTTCATTTGCAAAACTGGGATGAACTTGATAAAAATATACTTTTTGATAAGAATATGGCCGGTGTTACAGCGGGAGCTTCGACTCCGGACTGGATAATTGCCGAATTTGTAAATAATTTAGAAGCTTTTAATGCCGATAGCGGTTAAAATACTTCTCTTTGTCGATAAGATACAACGCTGCTTGTTATAGCACTGACGATATCATTTCTGCGAAAGCAGGAATCTGCTTTATCTGTGAACTCGGACGATAAGGAAAGAAAAATAAATTAGACAGTTAAGTAATTTGCATTTGCTGCGTGGGCAAATGCGTTTTTGTCAATTATTAACCGAAATATTTAAATTGTGCAGTGTTGCACAAGGGCTTGTAGGCGTAAATGTGGGGCGCTGACAAGTCGAAAATAAAGACTCCACAGAGGAAGTTGGATTTATGGTAGATAGAAACATAGTTAACAAATTAGGATTGTCGGAAGAGAAGCTCGATCAGCAGATCAGCGAGATGTTCAGTGTTCAGGACAATGAGTTTTTGGAAGAAGCTTTACAGACCAAGGTCGATTCTCGTCTGCCGGGTGCTATTCTCAAAGGGACAATCGTATCGCAAATAGGGAATGATGTCATTGTAGAGGTTGGGCTCAAAAGTGAAGGGATTGTCGATGCAGGTGAATTTGAAGGCTCTGACAATATAGTAATGGGCGCTGATATTGAGGTTCTTCTTGAAGATACTGATTCTGAAAGCGGGCTTGTGTTGTTGTCCAAGCGTAAGGCCGATATCATCAAGGGCTGGGAGACAATTCTCAGTACCAAGAAAGAAGGGGACGTTGTTAAAGGCAGGGTTATACGCCGAATCAAGGGTGGATTGCTTGTTGATATTGGCGTGCCTGTCTTTTTGCCCGCCTCGCAGGTTGATATAAGAAAGCCGGGTGATATCAGCAGGTTCATTGGCAAAGAAGTCGATTGTAAGGTTCTCAAAATCGATGTCGAAGGCCGAAACATTGTCATATCCAGGCGCAAGCTTATTGAAGAAGAGCGCCACAGTAGTAAGGAGAAAATTCTTTCGGAAATAGAGGTCGGTCAGCTCCGAAAAGGTGTTGTAAAAAATATCGCGGACTTCGGTGTGTTTGTGGATTTGGGTGGCTTGGACGGTCTGCTGCATATTTCTGATTTGAGCTGGGGCAGGATATCACATCCGTCGGAAGTTGTTAAGCTTGACCAGGAAATAGAGTGTGTCGTTGTTGGTGTTGATAAAGAGCATGAAAAGATTTCGTTGGGTTTGAAGCAGAAAACATCCAGTCCATGGGAAGATGTTGAGCGGCGATATCCGATCGGCGCCAGGGTAAAGGGCAAAGTTGTAAACGTCATGAACTACGGCGTGTTTATTCGGCTTGAAGACGGGATTGAAGGGCTCGTACATATCAGCGAGATGAGCTGGACAAGGCGTCTTGCACATCCCGGCGAGGTAGTTAACCTCGGAGACGAAATAGAGGTCATTGTTCTGAATGTTAACAAGGAAAAGCAGGAAATCTCGCTGGGCATAAAGCAGACCCAAACGAATCCGTGGGCGATAGCTTCGCAGAAATACCCCGCGGGAACCGTTGTAACCACCAAGGTACGCAGTCTTACTAATTTCGGTGCCTTTGTTGAGATAGAGCCGGGTGTCGATGGGATGGTACACATTTCAGATTTAAGCTGGACAAGGAAGCATAGCCATCCCGGCGAGGCACTGCAGAAGGGCCAGGAAGTAAAATGTGTTGTTCTGGAAGTCAATGTGGAAAAACGCAGAGTATCGCTCGGCATAAAACAGATAACTGAAGATCCCTGGATACGCGCTATACCTGATAAATATATTCCGGGACATATCATTAAAGGCAAGGTCGCAAAGCTTACTAATTTTGGTGCGTTTGTCGAGCTTGAACCTGATTTGGAGGGGCTGTTACACATTTCTGAGCTTGCCGACCATAAGATTGATAAGCCCCAGGATATTGTTAAGGTCGATGACGAAGTTGAAGTGAAGATTCTGAAAGTTGACACTGATGCCCGTAAGATTGGTTTGAGTTTGCGAAGGGTTCAGTGGGCCGCTGAAGAAGAGGCTGCCGAGTCTGACAAGCAGCAGCGGGCCCCGTCAGGCCCTGAGAGGGTGCTTTCTGACGCTGATATGGACAGGTTTGTAAAACCGAAGACTGTCCAGCCCATAGAGACTGATGCTCAGGCGAGCAATGATGAAGATAAGGTTGATGCTAAAGCTGACGATGCCGGCAGTCAGATAGTTGCTCCGGCGGGCTCTGATAGCGTTCTTTCTGATGCTGATGCAAGCCAGCTTATAAAGCCGCAAGAGAAAAAGGATGACCAGCCGGAGGCCGTTGATACTGAGCCCGGCGATGCAGATAAGAAGGAAGAGGGCGAGACCGACGAAGCTTCTGAGGTTAAAGAGCCGAAGAGCTCCATTTTGAATGTTTTCAAACGCAAAAGAAAAGTGAAAGCAAAGGAAGAAACTAAGCCGCCTAAGGAAGACAAAGATGCTTCTGCTCAGACTAACGATGACAGTAGCCCCGAGGAAAAAACCGAGCAAGAGTAGCCCTTTAGAATAACACGTTCAAGAGTGCTCTATAAATTGAACTGGCGCTGGTTTCGTCGTGGCGTTACTTACAGCAGCATATTAATGCCATTTATTATCGGGCGTGGCGTATGGATAAATGCCTGTATAAGCACCTGACAGAGTTCTGTTTGGAAGTTGCCAAGGACACTTTTCCGGTGGAAAAGTCGTTGAAATCGGGGTTTTGGAAGGAATGGTCTTTACCATAGTGTATTTAAATGGAAGAATTCTGCAGTTTTTTGACAAAATATAATTGAAAATTTGACCTGTTTTGCGATATTTCTCTTGACGTAAATGTAGGTAATTTGGTACAAATAAGATATGTAGAGCCGGTGAGTTTTAAGATAATTTAGACTTTCCGGTATAAAATATCTACAGTTCCTGGGCAAACACCTAAACGTATAGGTGAGGAACATAGTTGGAGTGAGGATGGTGTCAAAGAGTAAGGTTCCCGTCTTGGCTTTCAACTCAAATATGACTTCCACAATTGAAGAAGTGGACTAAAGTCATATCCTGCAATAAAAGTTATTTTTAACGGGCACAGAGTTTGGTGAAGATTCTTTGTTGCTTGTGTGAAGGTTGTTCTGAGACAGGCACAACCCGAGGGCAACCTCTGCATTTATTCGCCTGTCGATAACAACGAATGTTTTGGCTCGTTGCCAGAGTAAAATTGTTAATCTTCTTACAAAAAAGAAGGTACATTAAAGGAGAAGTATTATGAGTAAGAGATTGTTTGTTTTATTAACTTTTTTTGTGGTACTCGGCCTGGTCATTCCAAATGTCGTCTTCGCCGATGTCATCGAAGTCCGGGTTGCTGCCGGCGAGGATGATGCCGAAGAACGCGTCGATGACGGCAGCATAGATCTCACCAGTTCGGACCTCGAGATCACCGAAGAGGGCGACCCCGTCGACAACCAGCTTGTCGGGATGCGCTTCAACGACATTGCCATCCCGCAAGGGGCCTCCATCCAGAGTGCCTATGTACAGTTCCAGGTCGATGAGACTGACGTTCCTGGTGACAACCGGCCTGGTACAAGGTTCCTCCGGGGCGAAGCTGTTGACAATGCCGCGACATTTACGGATGCTGCCTTTGACATATCATCCCGGCCGACAACCTCTGCGGAGGCAAGCTGGGACTGGCCGGAGTGGCTAACGGTAGACGAAGAAGGTCCGGACCAGCAGACCTCGGACATCGCCGCCGTTATTCAGGAGATCGTGGACCGGGCGGGCTGGGCCTCAGGCAATTCGCTGGTGCTCATCATCACCGGTAGCGGCGAGAACGCGGCCGAATCATTCAACGGAGAGGAGGAAGCGGCGCCGTTGCTGCATGTAGAGTTTACCAGTGGTGGCGCACCCGCTGTTGGTCTGGGCACCGGTACGATCATGCGCGAGGTCTGGGAAGGCATCGGCGGAGTGCTCGCT
>CBDURK010000258.1:0-4961 GCA_965369645.1 uncultured bacterium
TATTTTCCTCATATTAATCCCACAATCCACAACTTGTTGGTATAATAATTATTTTGAATTGCATTCCCTATGGTGTAACTTTTGTAAACATATTATAATTTTTATTTATCTCTTTGAAATCATATATCAGAAATAATGAACTAAAGATACAGGAGCGTTAAATGATTGATCTACTTCCAACGAAAGTCTTTTTAACCAAAGGAGTGGGCCGACATAAATATCGACTTAAATCTTTCGAAGAAGCTCTGCGAGTGGCGGGTGTGGCCCAGCAAAACCTGGTTCAGGTCTCGTCGATATTACCTTCCAAATGCAAAGTGGTCAGCCGGGAAAAAGGTATCAAATCTCTGGTTCCGGGAGCTATAAGCTTCTGCGTTTTGGCAAGAGCGGACACAGAAGAACATGGTCGATTGGTAGCTTCTTCGATAGGAGTTGCTGTTCCTAAAGAAAGCAACAAATGGGGATATCTCAGCGAGGTACACGGCCACGGTATGAACCGCCAACAGGCCGGCGATATGGCTGAGGACCTTGCGGCCGGTATGCTGGGAACAACGTTGGGGATGGAATTGGATCCCGACACGGCCTGGTCGGAAAAAGAGCAGGCATATAAATCCAGCGGCCTTTTTATTAGAACCACCAATATAACACAAACAGCAAAAGGACGGGAATCTCTCTGGACAACAACCGTAGCGATAGCAATGTTTTTGTTTGATTAAATCTTTAACTGGATTTATCTGTTATGAAAGAAAGAATTCACTTCGGGTATCCGCCCGAGGAATATTGCGAACCGGAAAATGCAGGAATTGTTATTATTCCTGTGGCCTACGATGGAACGAGCACGTGGATTAAAGGCGCGGACAAAGGGCCGGCGGCAATGATCGAAGCATCTGCAAACATGGAGTTATATGATATAGAGACTGATTCGGAGGTTTTTAAGAAAGGCATATTTACAGAAGAGACAACAGGCGGAGATATCAGCACCAACGAGATGATTGACGCCGTTCACGGAACCGCACGGTACTATCTCGAAAATAATAAATTCGTTGTGGTTATAGGCGGAGAACACTCGGTCAGTATCGGCTCTATCAAGGCCCATGCAAAACACTTTCAGAATCTTACTGTTTTACAACTGGATGCCCACGCGGATTTAAGAGAAGAATATAACGGCTCAAAGTATAATCATGCCTGTGTTATGGCCAGAACGAAAGAGCTGTGTCCCATTGTGCAGGTGGGTATCAGGAGTATGGATTCCTCCGAAAAAGAGTCCATGGACAAAGCCGGCGTATTTTTTGCAAAGGACATCTATAATAACACGGACTGGATTAAAAAGGTCATCTCGAAACTTTCGGAAAACGTTTACATTACAATTGACCTGGATGTTTTTGATCCGTCTATAATGCCTTCCACCGGAACCCCCGAACCGGGAGGATTGCTGTGGTATGATGTTTTAGGGCTGCTGAAAACCGTTTCCGAGAAGAAAAATCTCGTCGGTTTTGACGTCGTGGAATTGTGCCCGAACAGCAGAAATACGGCCCCGGATTTTATGGCAGCAAAGCTCATCTATAAATTGCTGAGCTATAAGTTTAGAGGATGAAAATGGAAAAGAAAGATTATCTAAATGACCCTGTAAAACATATCGACATAAAATCTTTCGATTCGACCGGAATAATCGAAGCCATGAAAGATATGTCCTTTACGGCAAGGGACACCGCGGGAGCGGCTGATATTCTCAACAAGATGATAAATGACGAAGAATGCACAATTATGTTATGTATAGCTGGCAGTACGAGCGCGGCAGGATGTATGCAGATTTATGTCGATATGGTAAAGCATAATATGGTTGATGTTGTTGTCGCAACCGGAGCAACGATAGTCGATATGGATTTTTTCGAGGCTTTGGGTTTTCAACATTATAAGGGAAGTCCGTATGCGGATGACAAGATACTCAGAGAGCTTCATATCGATAGAATTTATGACACCCTTATTGACGAAGAACAGCTTCAGGCCTGTGATAATACTATACAAGAAATAGCCGATTCACTTGCGCCGGGGCCTTATTCTTCGAGAGAATTTATCCGTGAGATGGGTAAGTATCTCGTTAACAACAATGCAAAAAAACCTGATTCCCTGGTTCAGGCAGCTTATGAAAATGATGTGCCGATATTCTGCCCGGCATTTTCGGATTCAAGCGCCGGTTTTGGCCTGGTAAAGCATCAGGTCGAAAATAAAGATAACCATATTTCCATCGACTCAGTAAAAGACTTCAGAGAGCTTACGGAAATAAAAATACAATCTCAGGTCTCGGGATTGTTTATGATTGGAGGCGGTGTGCCGAAAAACTTTGCTCAGGACACGGTCGTTTGTGCCGAGATTCTGGGAGAAGATGCGAGTATGCATAAATACGCGGTACAGATTACCGTTGCTGATGTTAGAGACGGCGCCTGCTCAAGCTCAACACTTAAGGAGGCCCACTCATGGGGCAAGGTCAGTACTCTTTTCGAGCAGATGGTTTATGCGGAAGCCTCCTCCGTTCTGCCGCTGATAATCAGCTACGTTTATCACGGGCGGGGTTGGGAAGGCAGGCGCCGTAGAAAATTGGATAAGATTTTCGAATAAACTTCTTTGGAATAACTTGATTTCGAATCAGGAAAGGATAGATACAAATGATTAATACCGTTCACGTAGGAATCGGTCCTATAGGACAGAAAATGGTTAAGTATGCGGTGGAGCGCGGATGTTTCAACATTGTTGGAGCGGTTGACCCTGATCCGAATAAAGCCGGTAAAGATCTTGGTGAACTTTGCGGCATAAGTCCGCTCGGAATAACTGTCAGCAGTAATCTTGACGAGGCAATAAGAGGCAAGTCGCCTGAAGTAGCGATAGTTACTACTGTTAGCAGTGTTGTCGCTTTTGAGAGCCAGATTGAAGAGCTTGCAAAAGCTAAACTTCACATTGTTTCCACCTGTGAAGAGCTTTTTTATCCCTGGAATACTCAGCCGGAGGTTTCGAGCAGGATTGATAAAGTATGTCGTGAAAATGGAGTTGTGTGTCTTGGTACCGGAGTTAATCCGGGGTATCTGATGGATTTCCTTCCGACGGTTCTTACGGCTCCCTGTCAGAATGTTAAAAAGGTTGAGGTATGGAGAGTTCAGGATGCCTCGGTGCGCCGAATTCCATTTCAGCAGAAAATTGGGGCTGGCTTAACTCTTGAAGAATTTGAAGTTAAGAGGAAAAGCGGGACACTGAGGCATGTCGGTTTGCCTGAGTCTGTGGATTTTATTGCCAATAGACTTGGCTGGAAGCTTGACAGGAATACCGAAAGTCTTGAGCCGGTTATAGCCGGCAAAGATATTAGTAACGGGTATAAACCGATATCCAAAGGCATGGCCTGCGGGGTGCATCAGGTTGGCAGGGGTTTTATTGGCGACAAAGAGGTCATTACTTTGAATTTTAAGGCCGCGGTTGGTGAACCTGAATCTTACGAACAGGTGCATATCGATGGTGAGCCTGCGATTAAATCCAAAATTACAGGCGGTGTTAATGGTGACATTGCCACATGTGCTATTACTCTAAATGCAGTGAGGTCTGTTCTTTCGGCAAGGCCGGGCCTTAAGACGATGGGTGATATTCCGCCGGTTGCCTTTTTTGCTGAGACAGCAGTATGAGAGTTTCGAATAATTAATATTCGCTCCTGAAAAAGACCTGAATATTATGCTGAATTATCTGGACTATGCCGTTATCATTTTCTACTTATGCGCAATCCTTCTGGTGGGATTATGGAGTGGAAAGGGTATGAAGAGTTTGCAGGACTTTTCAGTATCTCACCGGTCTTATACGTCTTTTGTGATATTCGCGACCCTTTCGGCATCTTTCATTGGGGGTGGATTTTCTATCGGTAATGCCGAGAAGGTTTTTCGCTTTGGTATTGCAAATATCGTAGTGCTTTGGGGATTCAGCCTTAAAGAGATTCTTGTTGCCAGGTTTATTGCGCCAAAGATGGACAATTTCCCCAACGTCATCTCCGCAGGTGATATTATGGAGCTGGGGTACGGCAAGCCGGCAAAAGTCATTACTGGTTTTTTTTCTATCTTCCTTTGCGCAGGGATTGTGGGCGCTCAGGTGGGTGCGATGGGACTCATCTGCAAGGAGTTTGTCGGCATCGAACCGATTTGGGGCATTTTGATTGGTTGCGGAATTGTAATTGCTTATTCAACGATAGGGGGGATGCGGGCAGTAATATTGACTGATTTGATCCAGTTCTGCGTTCTTGCCATTGGACTGCCGGCCGCTCTTATATTCGGCATTATAAAGCTGGGCGGTTTTTCAGCTATAAGAGAGGCCGTACCGGCAAGTCACTTTTCAGTGCCTGCCGATACTATGACAATTGTAGCTTTCCTGTCACTGTTCCTCACTTTTTTGTTGGGCGAAACGCTTGTGCCCCCTTACGTTCAGCGTTTGCTTATCGGCAAGGACGCTGGGCACACAGCCCGCGGCACTATGCTTAGCGGTATTTTCTCGGTTCCGTTCTTTGTGATTACGGGCGCTATCGGGCTGGTCGCTCTGACGCTGGATCCGAAACTGGATCCTAATCTGGCCATGCCATTTGTTATTCGCACAATGCTGCCCGTAGGAATCCGGGGTGTTGTCATTGCCGGGGTGATTTCGATAGTGATGTCATCAGCCGACTCTTTCCTGAACGGAGCGGCCACCGCCTGTATCAACGATATTGTCAAACCTTTGCGGGAAAAACCGTTGTCCGAACGACATGAACTGCTCCTGGCTAAACTTACGAACTGTTTTGTAGGTGTTTTAGCTGTTATATTCGCTATCAAGATTAGCAGCATTCTCGACATTCTTATTTACGCTTATAATTTCTGGGCGCCTGTCATCCTTGTTCCATTGGCGGCTGTGTTCCTCGGCGTCCGTGTCACCAGGGCCGGATTCTTTAGCGGTACTATAGCCGG
>CBDURK010000259.1:0-4943 GCA_965369645.1 uncultured bacterium
TCGGCATCGCGCAGTGCAATTTTATCGGCGCCGAAATAAACCTGGTGCGAAGCGGCATGATCCGACGGAGACCAGTTAAGAACCACCGTTTGTGTTACATCAACAGCGCTGTTAGATGGATTCAGGCTTTCGACGGCGCCCTGAGTGGTAAAGCTCCAGACATTGCCTTTATTCGTATTGGCTGTATCAAACTCATCAACTCGCCAATAGTAAGTCTTGCCTGGTTTAAGCAGGTCCGGATTATAGGTTGTAGGTCCCTGAGGAAATCCACCGGAGGCATTGTTCACATCGTGAAAGTTTTCTCCAAAATAGATTGTGTGCAGTTTCGCATCGAAACCTGGCGTCCAGGTAAGGATGCTAACAGGATCTATAAACTCGGCACCGTCAGCAGGTTCGGGATTGTAGGCGATTTTGGATGGAATAGTAAGGCTCCAGACATCTCCTTTGTGTATTGTTATTCCATCGGCCTGGACTTCGTCAATCCGCCAGTAGTAGGTTGTGCCTGGAATAAGGCCATCCGGAGATGGAGACTCGGGAAGACCGGCGATGAAATACTCTTCGGTCTGGTTGCCCTGAAATGTCTCAGCGACTCCGTCGTTCACATCTGCGAAATTATCGCCGAAATAGATATCGTGCGAGACAGCAGAATTTCCCGGCAACCAGCCAAAACTCGCCCATGTATCCAAATACAGGACACCATCAGCCGGAGTAGGGTCGTAGGCCTTTGGGCCAGCCATCAGTTTTTTTATTTCGGTTAGCGTCAGTACCGTGTTGTAGATACGTACATCGTCGATGAGGCCCGGGAAGTAATTGGAGTTGCTGAGCCTTGCGCCTATTCTAACATGGTCGATTGTTCCTACTGCTCCGTCGAGGCTGTCAACAAGCTGGCCGTCCAGAAACCAGCTTCCCCCTTCTCCATTATAAGTTACCGCAAAATGGTGCCATTGTGTATCGACGGGGATAAAAATAGACTCCCAGCCGCCTACGTAAACAATATAATTGCCTGCGTCGTCCACTTCAATATCATAATAAGTGCCATCTTCATCGCCATCAGGTACGAAGCCGAAGACGCTTGTTCCGCCTGGTATGTCTGTGGTGTATGCTCTTGCCCAGCCTGCGATTGTTCTTTGATCAACTCCGCTTATTCCAATGCTGCCGACGTCCACATAGTCGCCGTCACCATCGAGCTGAATCGCACCGCCAATCCTGCCGGCAACCCATTGTGGATCGCCTTTTAAGGTGCCATCGTTGCCGTTGCCCGATGCGTCATGCGCTATGGAGCCGGAAGTTTCATCGAACTGCCAGTGAGCTACGAGGTTGGCTGAGGTGCTTGCGGCCAAGTTCAGAACCAAAAGAATGAGTAAATAAGTAAATTTCTCAGGCATAATAGAACTCCTTTGCGTAAGACGGATAAGTTGTTAATTGGAAAATAAAAAAGTGCAACCAACATGGACAATGATTTCACAACAACTCTGTACATTGCATAATAGCTCCTCCTAAATTTGGGAAAATACTGGAATTGCGTCCGCTACGATGACTTAAATCACAAATGCATGCTCTGTGCGAACACATCCTTTCCTATCCTACTTATTTTATACCAAAACAGCCACTTGCCCGTCAAGGGAAATCTTTCGTATTATGTATGATTCAGTGTTAAGACCCAGGCCGGGATAGGCTATGCCTGGCGAAGTGCTGTATCGGATATCATCTGGTTATTCCTTTGTCCTGGCCTGGATAGGGACTATTGTAAAATGCAGTGTGATATGTTACAATATTTTATGTCGTTATAAAGCTTATCGGCTGTGGAAAGCGGTGCTTTATGTTTTGGTAGTATGAACAAGGAGGAATGGTATTCTTATGAGATATCTGTGGACTTTTATTTTTCTCGTTATATTTAATCTTACCATCAGCCTTTCTACTATGGTCCGGGCACAGGAGCTAATCCGGATAAACGAGTTTATGGCCGTGAACAATAATGGTCTTGATGACGAGGATCGTGATGAATCGGACTGGATCGAAATCTACAATGCCGGAATGAACCCGGTCAACCTGGATGGGTGGTATTTGACGGATGACGTCAACAACCTGACAAAGTGGGGGTTTCCAGAGGTAATACTCGATCCCGATGCTTATTTGGTTGTTTTTGCTTCGGGTAAAAACCGCAGAGATCCCCTGGCAGTATTACACACCAATTTTAGACTAAGAGGCAGTGGCGAGTATCTGGGATTAGTCCGTCCGGATGGCGAAACCATAGCTTGGGATTTTTTTCCGGAGTATCCGAAACAGGCACCCGATATTTCTTACGGCCCAGTCAGCAGTACAGTGGAAAAAATGCTATTACCGTCCGGGGCTCCGGCTAAGGCCCTGGTGCCTTCTGATGATACCCTGGAACCTGACTCAGAACTTTCGGAGACGCAGCGCCCGTGGACGCAGGAAGGCCCGGATGTATTAAGATGGCAAACTGGCACAACCGGTGTCGGTTATGATTATGGTGAACTGGTCGGTTTGGATGTTTCGAGGATGCGGAATGTCAATACGACAGTGTATATTCGGGTGCCTTTTGTTGTTAATGATCCTTCGGCGATCCAATCATTGACCTTACGCATGCGTTTTGATGATGGGATGATTGCCTATATCAATGGACGGGAGGTGGCACGTGACAATGTACCCACTCCCGGCACAGAGACATGGAACTCCGTGGCATTAGTCAGTCGATCCGACAGCATCGCTGTTAATCCGGTTGATTTTGCTATTCCGCAATTCGATTTTCTCCATGTTGGGGCTAATCTATTGGCGATACAGGGGTTGAACCATCGGATCGGTAGTTCGGACCTGTTGATTGTTCCCGAGTTACTGGCCACACTCGTTACTGTGGATGGATCGTCATATCAGTATTTCTCGACCCCGACGCCTGGAAAGCCGAACAACGACGGTATTGATATTTTGGGGCCCATCATTTCAGAGTCGGACCATTATCCGCTTATACCTACTGAAAATGAGGACCTGCAGATCGTAGCCAGGATCGAGCCATCCTTCGATCCGATTGATACCGTCAAGTTGTACTATCGCGCTATGTTTGATCGCGAAGTAAGCATACCATTACTGGATGATGGTACCGGCGGCGATAGAGAAGGCGGGGACGGGCTTTACACTGTGCGAATCCCGGCTTACAGGTTCAAAGCGGGTGAGATGGTCCGCTGGTTCATTTCGGCCAAAGATACTGCCGGTCGCAGATCACGGTTTCCAGCATATATTGATGAGCTAAATTCTCCACAGTATTTTGGTACAATAGTGGAGGATCCTAACCTGACTAATCCGTTACCGGTACTGCATTGGTTTATCCGAACACCGAACGCCGCGAATTCCGATTCCGGAACTCGCTGCGCGCTCTTTTATGATGGGGTGTTCTATGACAATGTTGGGATCAATATTCACGGCCAATCCAGCAGGGGATTTCCGAAAAAGAGCTATGATATCGATTTCCATCCCGGTTTTAACTTTAAGTGGGCACCTGGCCAGCCACGTGCCGACGATATAAACCTGATGACGACATATCCGGATAAGGCGCAGATGCGCAATATGCTGGCCTATGAGATATATCGGGATGCGGGGTGTCCCTACCACTGGGTTTTTCCAGTACGAGTGCAACAAAACAGTGCCTTTTGGGGCACCGCTCATGTGATGGAGAACGGCGATGAAGATTGGCTGATTCGGATGGGCTTGAATGCCGAAGGAGCCCTTTACAAGATGTACAACAAATTTGATAGTACGAGTAGCGCCAATAGCGGTGCCGAAAAGAAGACACGAAAATATGAAAACAATGATGATTTATCGGCGCTTTATAATGGTCTTAGCCTCTCAGGTGAAAGACGTCGCCGATATCTCTATGACAATGTGGACGTCGCGCAGGTTGTTAATTTCCTGGCTGTACGCGCAATCACGGGAGATACCGACTGTTGTCACAAAAATTATTACTTTTACCGTGATACGGGCGACAGTGATGAATGGCAGATGTGGCCGTGGGATGTGGATTTGAGCTTTGGACGAGTTTGGAATTCTGCGGAGACTTACTGGAACGAAAATCTTGTTACAAATACCCGTCTGTTTGTCGGCAGCGGTAACCGTATGCCAGATGCCATTTTTAATACGCCGGAAACACGGCAGATGTATTTGCGGCGCATTCGAACGCTCATGGATGATTTTCTCAAGGCACCGGACACACCAGAGGTTGAACAGTATTTTGAGCCGTTTATTGATATGTTGGCGGCTCTTATTGCCCCGGATGCAGCCTTAGACGCTGCTAAATGGGGCTCACATGCATGGGGTAATGGTTCGACGTCTTCTTGCTGTCCCCAAACGCTGCTGGAAGCCGTCGAAGAGTTGAAATACTCCTATCTGCCTGAGCGGCGCCGCCAACTATTCAATGGCCTGACTTCCGGGGCTAATGAAATACCAGATACTCAACTGGCCGGTACGGTTATTGACTTCGGTACTATTGATACTAATCCTGCCAGTGGTAATCTTGACGAGCAGTATATACAACTACGTAATCCCAATTATTTTGCCGTAGATATTTCCGGCTGGACACTGAGTATTGGGCAAGAACCCAACACCCATCTTTTTACTTTCAATGGCGGAACGGTCATTCCTTCAAACGGGACTCTTCACGTTGCCGCCAACCGGGTAGCTCTTCGCTCTTGGAATGCATCTATCAGAGGTGGTCCTATATTGTTTATTGTTGGTGATTTCAGTGGCCATCTTGCAACTCAAGATGAAATTCTTCTATTGACCGACCGGCAGCAAGAGGTAGTAAATTTTGTTATAACACAAGCTGGCCGGCGGTAACAGCGAAGGAAAAATACAGATACACAGGTTACGTATTATGCGGGCTGTATAGAAAAGAATGACGGCCAACATAAAATCAGCATAAAACCTGAAAATCC
>CBDURK010000260.1:0-4910 GCA_965369645.1 uncultured bacterium
ATCTGGTACACGCTGGAGTCCGGCGGGGTCTGGAGCATTGCCGAAAGACGACGAGAATTCTTTGGTATAGCGCGGGGATTTTTTGAGAAAGCGGCCAGGGCATTTCCCGCAAACAAGGTTGTCCGTATGTATCTCGGCAGCCCTACCGGCCCGTATAAGGAATACCGGGCCGTATCGGGCGCGCCTCAATGGGCAGTTTACCAGCGAGAGGGATTGGAACGTCTGGTGGATATTATTGAGTGGTGGATTGACAACCGTATGCAGGTGAATGGTGAATATGGCGGTGGGTGGGGGGACGACTGTGAGATGTGGCGGTGGTGGGTGCCGGTATTGATTGGATTTGACAGCCCTAAGATTACGCGGGCACAGGCGAGATTTTCCACAGCATTAATGGACCAGCAGCACATGAAGCTCGGCTATACGACCAGAATGTCGGATGTAGAACATACCGCCGAGGATTCTGCCGATGTTATAACACCGATGATGCACCTCGATCCGGAAAATGACCTCTGGCGCGGGCGCGCTCTTCGCCTGGCTGAGCTAATGGAGCAGTTTTGGACCGCTCGAAACGAACGCGGTTTCCTGCAGTTCAAAAGCACATATTTTACTGCGAACAAAATCGACTCGAATCCGGCGCGGGCCTGTGACACTGTATATCATCCGAGGGTGGTTCAGCCGACTTTGCTTTATTGGCAGCGAACGGCTGATGCGAACTTGACGAGACTCTTTGCTGCCTGGATGGATACCTGGGTTGACGCGGCGGCCCGAACCGAACGTGGTAAGCCGGGCGGCATTATTCCGACGGCAATCCACTGGCCCGACGGGAAAATCGGCGGCGTGTCGCCTGACTGGTGGGACCCCAGGAATCATGGAGAATATACACTTTACCTTTATCCGAGTGCGATGGACCAGATGACTCATACACTTTTACTGACACACTACATTACAGGTAAAGCCAAGTATCTTGAGCCAATACGTTCATTGGCAAATGCCCGTCTCAGGTATCTAAGCTCACCGCCTAAAAAGGAACCGGCCCCCGGTACCGAGGCCTGGTGCGCCTCGAAACTTGGCGGCCTGTCGAGTGTAATCGCCAAATACAGGTTTCTGACAGGTAATACCGAGTTCGATAAGCTTATAGGTAAGGAAAGTTTACCGTATATTCGTTTTAGAATGGATGGTGACTTCAGCTCATTAGTCTCTGCACTCAGCAACAATGCCGAAGCACTGCGGGTCAATTTCGAGGGTTATACAAGCGAAGTCCGCTATACCGACCGTGTCCTGCGCTTCCCGAGACTATTTACAGGTAACGATACATTGGCCAAACCTGCTGTAACAATTCACACCCCGAATCCATCGCTTCTTTATTCAACGGTAACGGGCGATCCGGGCGGTGCCGGATATTTTCCTCTCAACGCCGTCCGCTGGCTGACAGAGCCCCGTAATATTGCGGCGTTAGTGAGAGAATCGGGAACCGAACAATTTGCCGCGGAGCTGTTCCACTTTGGCAGGGAAAAACGCCCGATGTCGGCTGAGTTTTACTTACTCAAGCCGGGCGAATATACTCTTAGCTTAACAGTCAAAACCGGCGAGCAGCAACAATCTTTATCAGCCGAAAAATTTACAGTCAAAAGCGGCAGGACGCGTGTCTTTTTCGAGCTGCCGCCACATAGGCTCTGCGTATTAAACATCCGCCGGCGTTAGAGGGATATCTTCTTTACCAATGTGCCTTCGGCGGCTCTTGATTTTTTATGTCTCGCAGGTTACAATTCGCCGCATATAGATAGAAACTTCCGAATTATTGCTATATATGCGTAAAGTATTAAGCTTGCGAAACCGAAAATATCAAGTGAGTATTGAGGTTATAACCGTTAATGTCTGAGAACCTAAAAAAACTGAACCACAATTTATCAGAAATCTCAACATGGTTGAAGTTTGACAAGATTCCCTGGTTGATAGCGGGGCCATGCAGTGCCGAGTCTGAGAAGCAGGTCCTTTCGATAGCTCGGAAACTGGCAAAGTCTCCCCATGTCAAAGCTTTTCGTGCGGGAGTATGGAAACCTCGTACACGTCCCAACTCCTTCGAAGGGGTCGGCGAAGTCGGCCTGGAATGGCTCAAGACGGTAAAAGCCGAGACTTCTCTTCTTACTACAACCGAGGTGGCAAACACACAGCACGTTGAACTCTGTCTCGATAACGATGTTGACATTCTCTGGATTGGAGCGAGAACGACGGTGAATCCGTTCCTTGTACAGGAGATAGCCAACTCCCTCAAAGGAGTCGATGTGCCCGTGCTTGTTAAGAATCCTATCAATGCCGAGCTTGGCCTGTGGCTGGGTGCCATCGAAAGGCTGTATAACGCCGGGATTAAAAAACTTGCAGCCATCCACAGAGGTTTTTCAACTTACGTGCGGATGGCATACCGCAATAATCCAAACTGGCAGATTCCTATCGAGTTGAAAAGGCTGCTGCCGAATTTGCCTCTTATCTGTGACCCGAGCCACATAGGCGGCCGCCGTGAATTCATAGAACCTATTTCTCAGACGGCGCTGGATTTAGGCATCAATGGTCTTATGATAGAAACTCATAACACCCCTGAGAAGGCTCTTAGCGATTCGAAACAGCAAATTACACCAAGCGCCCTGATGAAGCTGCTCAAGAAGCTTCGGGCTCGAAATACGGCTATAACAGATGAACAGGTAAAAAGAAAGATAGCACGCCTGCGTACGGAGATCAGCCACGCGGACTCACAGATCATACAGGACCTTGCGGAAAGGATGAAGTGGGTTGAGGAAATCGGTAAACTCAAGCAGGAGCATAATATTTCTGTTCTTCAGATTAACAGATGGGAGCACCTTCTAAGGGACCACATGGCTAAAGCCAAGCAGCTTGGCCTTGAGAGTGAATTCATCAAGGCCGTATTCGAACTTATCCATGCCGAGGCCGTAAAAAGGCAGTTGTAGCGGATTTAAGACAGTAGTATCGCAATTTTTGTAAGTAACATAATAGGAAGGAGAAGAACTGTGGTGACGAAATATATTAAGCGCATTGTTACAAAGAGTTTGTTCGCTTTGCTGGCTGTTCTTATAGCTGCTCAAACAAGCTTTGCCGGACAGAAGGTAGTCCTTGAAAAACCAGCTAAACCGCGTGTCATTGTTCTGACGGACATTACCAACGAACCGGATGACGAGGAATCCATGGTTCGTTTTCTGGTCTATTCCAATGAATTCGATGTCGAAGGTTTGATTGCTACGACATCGGTATGGCTGAGGGACAAAGTGCGGCCGGAAAATATTCGTGAACGTATCGAGGCATTTGGCAAGGTTCGGAACAATCTCCAAAAACACGCATCCGGTTATCCGACGATGGAACATTTGCTCAATGTCACAAAAGAAGGTCGGCCCGAGTTTGGTATGAAGGGAGTTGGTCCGGGTAAAAGTTCGCAAGGCTCCCGGCACATTATTGAGGTTGTCGATAGACCGGATGACCGTCCTGTCTGGATTAGTGTCTGGGGCGGAGCTAATTGTTTGGCGCAGGCGCTTTGGGATGTGAAGTATAACCGCAGCAAGGAAGAGCTGGATGCTTTTGTATCCAAGCTGCGGGTTTATACTATCTCGGACCAGGACAACTCCGGACGCTGGATGCGGTTGACATTTCCGAAGCTGTTTTATATTGTTACACCCAGTAGTGTGGACAGTGCCGAGTACCACAAAGCAACATGGACAGGCATTTCCGGCGACCGCCATTACAAAAACGCGCCGATGCATAAGTTTGGACTGGTCGATAATCCGTGGCTTTCAAAGAATATTATCGAAAACCACGGTCCGCTTGGAGCACTATATCCCAAATTGGAATACATCATGGAGGGTGACACACCATCGTTCTTTAATCTAATCAGCAATGGCCTGGGCAGTCGCATCAGTCCGTCCTACGGAGGATGGAGTGGACGCTATGTGCTTCATCAAACATACGCTGAGACTCGTCCCATCTGGACCAATGCAAGGGGCTGCCAGGATACAGTGATTGCTGAAAACGGTTTGCAATACACCTCAGCACAGGCAACCATCTGGCGATGGCGCGAGGCTTACCAGCACGATTTTGCGGCCCGGATGGACTGGTGTGTGGCCAAGACATATAAAAGAGCAAACCACAACCCCATAGCTGCTTTTGACAATGACAAGAGCAAAGCGGTAGTAAAGCTGACCGTCAAATCCGAAGAGATAGTTCAACTCAGCGCCGACGGTACCTATGATCCCGACGGTGACAAATTCTCATATCGCTGGTTTGTCTATAAAGAAGCGGGAAACTATGATGGCTCAATCGATATCAAAAATGATTCGGCACAGCAAGCTCATTTTATAGCACCCAAAGCCAAGACTCCATGTGCTGTCCATATCATTTTGGAGATAAAAGACGAAGGCAGGCCGAGCCTTTACAGTTATCGCAGAATCATCGTTAATATAAAACTTTAATTGAAAAAGAGGCCTATACCGAATTGGTATAGGCCCCGGATTAACAAATCTACTACATACTTTTACTTAACAGCCAAATCCCTTCTTACGGTGCAGGTGGATACAATCGAATATCATCGAAGTACATCATACCTGTACCACCGGTAACCGAACTAAGGCCAAGAGTAATCGAATTTACATTTGCGAGGTTGACGCCCTGGTCTGCAAAGGCCTGCAAGGGAATATTCCATTCGGTCCATTTATTTATCGATGCTGCATCAGGATTATCATTATTGACTTTGGCGTTGCCGTTGAGAGCAACATACAAAGCCTCAGCGGCGTTGGATGCCTCACCTCTGAACCAGATTGTCAGAGTGGTGACACCGTTCACTGTCCAGTCACGGTTAGAGGTCAATGTAAGGGTCGCCTCTGATTTACCAACTGCATTGTCGTAGGACATTG
>CBDURK010000261.1:0-4873 GCA_965369645.1 uncultured bacterium
GGCTTCCGTATTCTTCGGCGCAGCCGCCGTTGTCGGCTAAAAAGAAAATCAGCGTATTCTTGAAGTCGCCCTTTCTCTTTAATTCCGAAACGATACGCCCAACGCCCTGATCCAGACTATCGACCATCGCCGCATACACTTCCATACGGCGCTGGAACCATTGTTTGTTTTTAACCTCCTCCCAGGGCGGCACGTTCGAATCACGCTGAGTCATCTTCCAATCGCTCTTTACGATTCCCATTTTTATCATTCGCTTGTGCCTTTCGCCGCGCAGCGTATCCCAGCCCTTCGCATAACGGCCTTTATATTTGGCAACGTCCTGAGGCAGCGCATGCATCGGCCAGTGCGGGGCGGTGAAGGGGACATACATGAAGAACGGATTATCCGAGTTGTGCTCACGAATGAATTTGACGGCGTTATCAGCGATGGCATTTGTGTAATAAAAGTCTTCACCGTCAGGAGGTATCTGTGTATTGTCGCGGGTCAGTGAGCATGGATCGTAGAAACTGCCTGCGCCGTGAATGGTTCCGAAGAAGCGGTCGAATCCTCGCTGCCGAGGCCAGTTATGTTTCGGACCCTCCGGCCCACGGTACCTGGTGACATGCCACTTGCCGGACATATAGGTGCTGTATCCCGCCTGCTTGAGTACCTCGGCAATAGTAACACAGCGGTTGCTAAGGTCGCCGCGATAACTGTCATAACCTTTGTCACTCATCATGTGCCCGACACCCGCCTGGTGCTGGTAAAGCCCCGTCATCAGCGAAGCCCTGGTCGGACAGCAGCGAGCAGTATTGTAGAACTGCGTGAAACGCACCCCGCCGGCGGCAAGCCTGTTCAGATTAGGCGTTTGGATCTCGCCACCGTAACAGCCTATGTCCGAATACCCCATATCATCGGCCATAATCAGAACAATGTTCGGGCGCTTGCGCCAACCAGCAGCTAATCCGGAAGCACCACCGCACGCGTCCATCACAAGTGAGGCCGCTCCAAGACCCATTATTTTCAAAAAGTCGCGACGTTTGTATTGTTCCTTCATCTTTATTTCCCCGTCAAAATATAGTTTTATTCTATAGAATTCAGAACGGTCTGAAGCCGTTCTCTTGCCGAGGCAGCTTCCGGACCGGTTGGATTCGGATTCTTTTCGAGCGTATCAGCCGGCACATCAAACAGATCTCCATTATCATAAAGCTTCCATCGCTTGTCGCGGACGAATCGCTGCATTTTGCGCCCGCCCCATCTGGAATCATAATGACAGAAAATCCACTTCCTCGGTTTGCCTTTTTTACCCCGAAGCTGGGGCAGGAAGCTTTGGCCGTCGAGTATCATACCCTCAGGAAGTGAAGCACCGGTCATCTCTACGAAAGTCGGAACAAAATCGCTGAAATCCACAAGGTCACCGCATACTGTCCCTGCGGGTACTGCGCCAAGCCAGTTTGCTATGAGGGGAACACGAGTGCCGGCATCGGTAGTACTGCCTTTATCCCCCTTGATAACCAGCCCGTTCGACATTTTCGATTTAATGTTCTTGTTTGTTCCATTGTCACCGACGAACAGTACGAGAGTGTTTTCGCTCAGGCCAAGCTCATCCACCCTGGCGACGATACGGCCGACGATTTTATCCATATAGGTCACCATATCGGAAAAATATTTGTTATTATTTTTATGAGTCTTTTTTTGCCAGCCCTCGCTGTCCGGCGTTGGGACAAAGGGATTGTGAACAATGGCCATCGGAAAGTACAGGAAGAAAGGTTTTGCTTTATTGCGCTCGATAAAATCAATCGCATAGTCGGTGAAGACGTCGGGACCGTATCGGCCTTCAAGCCCCTCAAGATTCCTGCCGTTTTGTACGACAAGAGGGTCTTTGTAGCGCGAGCCTCTTTCCTTTACCTGCCAGAGACAATGCTCATCGAAGCCGGCCTGTTCCGGCAGGCTGCCTGCGCCGCGAACCGCGGCACTTTGATTAACGCTGCCGTATAACTGCCACTTACCCACAACACAGGTAGCGTAACTACACCCCTGCAGCAAATGCCCGAATGTTTTCTGCTTCGGGTCGAGAACACCAAAATTCGTGTAGTTGCGGAAGTTATACTGGCCGGTCATAATCTTAACTCGTGACGGTGTACAGAGCGGCTGCGAATAGCAGTGCTCGAACCGCATACCCGTTTCGGCCAAACCATCGAGAACCGGCGTCTTATACGATGCGCTGCCATAACATCCGAAACACTCATAGCCGATGTCGTCGGCCATAATCAAAATGATATTGGGCTTTGCGCTTTTTCTGGAAGAAAAACCGGAAGCACCGTTGCACCCCTGCATTGCCAGTGCCGCCGCACCACAGCCTAATGTCTTAAGAAAATCTCTTCGGTTCATTAATGCTTTTTTCCTTTTAGTTACTTCTTTTCTATACGCTTTGCGAGCTGATCTTCGCCGAGTTTCAACCTTGCAAGA
Source organism: uncultured bacterium (assembly GCA_965369645.1). Classification (GTDB taxonomy): domain Bacteria; phylum Planctomycetota; class Phycisphaerae; order Sedimentisphaerales; family Anaerobacaceae; genus NIOZ-UU13. Next base: position 2,449 of record CBDURK010000261.1, read on the forward strand.
TGTAGGGCCACCTCTTTGCGGATTTCAATTATCATCTCCGGGTGGTCTTTGGAAATGTCATATTTTTCGGAAGGATCATGTTCGAGATTATATAGCAGCGGGGGATCGTGATACTCTTCCTTACCCTTACCGTAAGCCGGCTTTGTTATGAAATGCACCTTGTATGGACCTTTGCGCGCCGCGTACAATTTTGCGCCTCGATAATAGAACATATTTTTTCGGGGACTGGGTCCGGTTCCGAATAAAGCAGGTGACAGGTCCAGCCCGTCAACCACTCGGTCGGTCGGGACCTTTGCACCGGCCAGGGTAAGGACCGTCGTATATATATCCATAGTCGAACCCATATCGTTCACGACTGCGGGCTTGATTTTGCCCGGCCACCACATAATGCAGGGCTCTCGCATGCCGCCTTCGAAGGTACAGCCTTTGCCTTCTCTAAGCAGGCCCGCCGAACCGCCGTGCTCGTCGAAGATAAGCCACGGGCCATTGTCGGATGTGAAGACTACAAACGTATTTTCCGCCAGGCCCTCGCGGCGTAGCGTGCTTAGTATCTGCCCGACGCCATAGTCAATTTCTTCAATCACATCGCCATAAAGACCACGCAGGCTTTTATCCCTAAACTTTTTCGAGACGAACAATGGAACATGGGGAAGATTATGCGCAAGATAAAGAAAGAAGGGCTTATTTTTACTTTTCCTTACAAACTTTACCGCCTCCTCTGTGTAGCGTTTTATAATTGTGTTCTGGTCGGCGGGCCGCTCTATGATTTCCTCATCGCGCATAAGCGGAACATTGAAATACTCCGTCTTCGGCTCAAGAAACGCTTGTCGTCCTTCTCCGCCGATGCGGTCCATATCGTTGCTGTACGGGATGCCGAAGTAGGAATCGAAGCCGTTATTTGTCGGCAGGTACTGCGGTAGATGCCCGAGGTGCCATTTTCCGATGCAGGCGGTCGCATAGCCTTCTTCCTTCAGGGCTTCTGCGATAGTAACTTCACTTTTCGGCAAACCGCCAGCCGAATCAGGAAACAGTACTCGCCGCTTATCGCTGCACATTCCGCTGCGAATCGGCAGTCTGCCGGTCAACAGCGCCGCCCGGCTCGGCGTACAGACCGAGGCCCCGACATAGAAGTTTGTCCATTTCTGTCCCTCGGCGGCCATCTTGTCAAGATTAGGTGTGCGAATCGTTGGATGGCCGTAGCATGTTAAATCACCGTAGCCCATATCATCGCAAAATATGACAATGAAGTTTGGTTTTTTCTCATTAATCCCGCCGGCATTAAAACTGGTACAGCCGGGCAAAGCCAGTGAAGCGGCCCCTGCACTTAGAAATTTGATGAACTGTCGTCTATTAATTTGAGGTTTCATCGGAGAACTCCTTAATCGGATTATTGCGTACACTACCTATCACTTCACATTATAATATCCGCCCGGGAACAATCTTGCAAGAACACAAAGAACCACAATCTGAACGGAGGAAAACCGTATAATCAAGAGTGGATGGAAACAGCAGCATCGTAAAGATATTAAGTTAGATTTCAGAAGGTAAGACCATACTTACTTATGAAGCAGCAACTGATGTATAAACGCCGCGACAATCCACACTGTAAAGCTCGCGCAGAGCACAATCCACAAGGACATTCGCCTTTGAAAACACAAAAAAGCCACGAGGAAAAATAAAACGCTCGGTACAATCCCCCACAAGGCGCCTTTGGTGTAATCGGCGATCAGGTTCAAATTGCCGGGATTGTCCAGATACAGCCAAATGAGCACGATGAGACCGGTCAAGGGCATTACGGCAATCAAGCCGGCTAAAGTCGGCAGCTTGCGCCCTATCTGCGTGCACAAAGTAATGATGCACAGGCTAATAAAAAGTTTGATAACAAATCGCATATCGATAGCTGCCCGCCCAATCGCAAGCAAAACGACCTTATATTTCGACTTTGAGTTTTATCCGGGCTTTTTCACTTAATGAACCGGAAAGTAAGGGGATAACGATAATGCTCACCATCGTTGGCTTTAACCGCCGCAATCAGCAGGAAAATCAAGTCAAAAATATACACGGCAGGCAGTAAAATAAAGCCGACGCAGGCAAAACAAAGAAGGCCCGATACAATCGCGTACATTAAAATCGATATCTGGAAATTCAACGCCTCTTTGCCCTGATCGTCCACGAAACCGAACTCATCCTTCTTTATCTGCCAGACAACCAATGGCCCGATGACACTGCCAATGATCGGAACTATAGGTATTAAGCCGCCGAGTCCGGCCAGATGGCAAAACATCGCCCACATACGGGCATCTTTGTTGATTTCTTTGCTACCGGGACTTTCCTGAACAGTCTGTGGTTGTTCGAAACTGGCCTCCTGCACGGGCGGAGTTTCGCCTGCTGGTTGTTCAGCGCTTACGTTTTCTTCCACAGGAGT
>CBDURK010000262.1:0-4818 GCA_965369645.1 uncultured bacterium
AACGGACTTGTATGCTCCAGCCAGCCACTGGCTAGCATGGCCGGCGTATATATTCTTAAGGCCGGCGGTAACGCTGTCGATGCGGCCATTTGTGCCAACGCAATGTTGTCTCTGGTCGAACCGATGATGTGCGGGCCGGGCGGCGACCTCTTTGCAATTGTCTGGAACGAAAAAGAAAAGAGATTATTTGGTCTAAATGCAAGCGGCCGTTCTCCATACGACTGGAGTATTAGTAAAATGCAGGAACTTGGCCTCAAGGAGATTCCTGTCTTTGGCCCGTTATCATGGAGTGTGCCCGGCTGTGTAAGTGGATGGGACGCACTTCAGAAAAGACTGGGACGGTTTGACCTTGCAAGGCTTCTGGAAGCACCTATATCTTATGCCCGCAAAGGTTTCCCTGTTTCGCCGGTAATTGCACGCTCATGGTCGTTTGATTCTGTAAGAAGATCCACCCTGGCCGGAACTTTCACACTCTCCGGCAAACCTGTACATTTCGGGGACATCTTCAAAAATCCGGGATTGGCACGATTTTTCGAGACTATTGCCCGGGACGGCTCAGAAGCTTTCTATCAGGGCGAGATTGCTGAAAGGATCGTTAAATTTTCCCGCGCCAACGGCGGCAGGTTTTCAATGCGCGATTTTAGAGATCATACGGCCAACTGGATTGAACCTGTAAGTACCAACTATCGCGGTTACGATGTCTGGGAGCTTCCACCGAATGGTCAGGGAATAGCTGCTTTGCAGATACTGAATATGCTGGAACATTTTGACGTGGCATCTTTGGAGCCCAACTCAGCCGAACATTTGCATCTTTTCATTGAAGCAAAAAAACTTGCATTCGAAGATCGCGCTGTTTATTATGCCGATATGGATTTTGCCGACGTCCCCCTGAAGCACCTTATCTCCAAAGAGTATGCCAGGCAGCGAGCCAAACTTATTAATCCCAAACGGGCCGCACAAAACGTTCAGCCCGGCCGGATTAAAGGTTCTTCAGATACGATTTACCTGACAACTGCCGACAAAGACGGCAATATGGTTTCTCTAATTCAGAGCATTTACTACCAGTGGGGCTCGGGCTTGGTACCGGACGGCATGGGATTCTGCCTTCAGAACAGAGGACAGCTATTCTCGCTCAATCCGAATCATCTCAATAAATTAGAGCCTCACAAAAGACCTTTCCACACTATCATACCGGCGTTCATGACCAAAGATGGAAAGCCGGTCTTTTCATTCGGAGTTATGGGAGGCAGTTTTCAACCGCAGGGACATGCGCAGGTTCTGATGAATATAATAGATTTCGGTATGTCAGTCCAACAGGCCGGTGAACAGCCGCGAGTCCGGCATTCGGAGAGTTCAACCCCAACGGGTCTTAAAATGACCGGAGGCGGTTCGGTAGGTCTCGAACGACACATCTCGGAAGATGTAAAACGCAAACTTGCCCGTATGGGGCACAAAATAACTCCCGAACTCGGTACGTTCGGAGGCTATCAGGGAATATGGAGAAAACAAAATCCAGGACGTTATTTCGGCGCCTCCGACCCTCGCAAAGACGGCTGCGCAATAGGGTATTAATCCGGCGGATTTATAAGTAAGCTACTGCTAATAACCAAATGTTATGAGGATAAACATAATGCAATTACAAAGTAACAAAAAATCATGGCCGGTTAGATCAAAGGAAGACAAGACTCCCAGGCAAAACAAATTTCATTGGTTTACATGGATATTTCCCATCGGTGGATTGTTGGCGCTGATATGGTTTTTGGTTCGTGTAATTCCGAAACCTTCCCGTGCAATGTATCCGTGTCAGCGGACGGCTTTCCCGTTGGCCTCTGGTTTTATAATTTGGTTTGTAGGGGCAGTCGGCTCAATCACGGCTTTCCGCAGAGCAAAACGCTGTTTTGCTCAGTCGCGATACATATTATGTGCAGTACTTATCGCCGCCAGTGTTGGGTTAATATGGTTAGCTCAGGGCGTTACGACAGAAACGACACTTCGAGCCGATGAGCTGACATCAAATGCTCCCATAGGAATTGCCAACGGAATTCACCCCGGACGTGTTGTCTGGGCGCATAATCCCGATGCCACTGACTGGGACGGACCCGGAAACGGATATTGGTGGGAAGACAGCCACACAAGCCAGGTCGTCGTGAACCAAATGATGGATCGGACAATAAGAGCACTCAGCGGCGACCAAACAAGTGCCGCCGCCTGGGACACACTATTCAAACATTTCAATAAAACACACGGCAAAGGAGATACCGGATACAAATCGGGGGAAAAGATTTTTATCAAAGTTAACTACGTTGGCTGTATAAAGATATGGAGCGGACGACCTGTAACAAACATTGAAGACTACAAGCTCAGAAGTCTTGATTACATGAACGCATCTCCACATATGATAATCGCACTGCTCGATCAGCTTGTTAATGAAGCCGGTGTGAATGAGGCTGACATTACCGTTGGCGATACTTTATGTTACTTTCCTAATGAGTTCTATAATATGTGCTATGAGGAGTTTCCAAATGTTCGGTATCTGGATTACGTAGGCAAATTCGGCCGGACGAAGGCGAAGCTGTCGTCGGTTCCATTTTACTGGAGCACGCCGAATGCTGATGGAAAAGACACCGATTATGCACCTGCTTCCTATGTCGAAGCTGATTATCTAATTAATATGGCGAATCTTAAAAGCCATAACGACATGGCAGGCATAACGCTCTGCGCAAAAAACCATTATGGCTCACTTGTCAGAAAGCCCGCCCGAACCCGGGAATATTATGACATGCACAAAGAGTTGCCGTATAATAAACCCGGCATGGGACATTACAGGCCCCTCGTGGACCTGATGGGACACAAACATATCGGCGGCAAGACCCTGCTGTATTTAATTGACGGATTATACGCCGGACAACATGCAAAGGAAAGAGCCCCGAGTAAATGGAACAGCTCTCCTTTCAATGGGGACTGGAGTTCAAGTCTTTTTGCCTCACAGGACCCGGTCGCTATTGATTCTGTCGGTTTCGATTTTCTATGGACCGAGTGGGACGATGGACCCCACCAGTCCGGTACAACCGATTATCTTGTCGAGGCGGCTATGGCGAATAATCCGCCTTCAGGGACTTTTTATGATCCCGACCATCGGGGAAATGTATCACGACTGGCAAGCCTGGGAGTTCACGAACACTGGAACAATCCTGAAGATAAGGAGTATTCCCGCAATTTAGGAACAGGCAAAGGAATTGAACTGATAAAACTCAGCAGGACGTTAAGCCTTGCTGCGGCTGCCGGATATTCTCCCAATTAGCCATAGATCAGTCGCCCTTATATCGATACGCCCAGCCTTTAGCCATATAATTGATATCCTGTGTCTGACCATCGGGGGGGTATTCAATGCCGTAGCTTCCACCGCCCTGAGCAATTAATTTGTCCACACGTTCTATAGTAAACTGATCACGCCATTTGCGAACTTCAGAATGTCCGTCGCAGAATCCCAAAACGCTGCTGTCACCATGATTGACCGCCATCGGACCCCACCAGCCCCATTGTTGAGTATTTCCTGTGTACTCGGGGGCGCCTAATACAAAGTGATGGCTCGAATTCCAGTTTCGTGTTTCAGCACTCTCAACGAACACATAACGAGTCGCCGGCGCTTTAATCTCACCGAAAGTTTTGATTTGCGTATTGTATCCTGAACTGCCCGGACTCAGATCTCCATATAAACACATAGGAACTCCGTAAGAGACAAAAACTCCGGTCCTGTCATACAAGCTTTTACGGACGTTATCAGCAGGGCAATGATAGGCATCAGGATCCTTGACATACGGGTACAGCACACCTACTTTGATCCCCCGTATCTCATCTTCATCCGTCACAGGTGGATCCGCCTGGGTATTACTGAGGGGATTTCCATTTGCATTACGAGGCACTCCGCACCAGCCGACGTATGTCCCGTTCTTATCTATGCCATTGTCTTCGGAACTCATAATGCGGTCATCATTATCTCCCATGTACATAAACCAACCCAGGGCAAGGTTCTTGGTGTTGGTCAGGCAAACGGTCGTCGCAGCCTTCTTTTTTACCGAGTTCAGCGCCGGCATAATGATGGCCATCAGCAGCGCTATAATCGCAATCACCACAAGAAGCTCTATTAAGGTAAAACCTTTCGATTTGGCCATGATGAGTCTCCTTATATTTGAAAGAAAGTTTTTATCTGATGCTGATTGCTCCTGTCTTTGCTTCGTATATTATAACACAACCAGTCTCGATGATGCAATTCATAAGTTACGTTACCGAATATCTTTCCAATGGGTTATACTCTGTTAATCCTGTATTTTCGAAACATGAAAAAGTGGTATATATTTACGTTTGCTAACTCGTATTGTATAATGACAGCTAAATGTAAAGTATGGATGGAGTTAACTTAGAAAGGAGATTTGGTATGAATTCCAATAACTTAAAAGACCATTCGGAGAATAGCCCGGCCAACGACAATCAGATATCTCGAAGGCGGTTTATCAAACTTACAACGGCAGGCACAGTGGCGGCAGGACTTTCTTACAGCCGCTTGTTATCTGCTGCAAGCAGAAAACAGCCGAATATAATTTTCATAATGGCCGACGACCTGGGTTATGGACATTTGAGCTGTTACGGCCAGGAAAAATTCAAAACACCAAATATAGACCGGCTTGCCACCGAAGGAATGAAGTTCGAGCAATTTTATGCAGGTTATACTGTATGCGCACCTTCACGAAGTGTCTTAATGACAGGATTGCATCATGGCCACACCCCAGTCAGGTCCAACAGCGGCAGCTCATCACTTCT
>CBDURK010000263.1:0-4813 GCA_965369645.1 uncultured bacterium
TGTCCTACGATAACGGTGTTGGCAAATCCGAGGCGACGTTGACGCTGACTTATCCTCGTGACTGGACCGCCGATGGTGTCAGCACTTTATCTATCTGGTTCAGGGGCAATTCGGACAATGCCGCTGAGCCGATGTATGTTGCTCTAAACGACAGCGCGGTTGTTACTAACGATAATCCAGATGCAGCGAAGAGTGGTTCATGGACTGAATGGACTATCGACCTGACGCGCTTTGCAGACCAGGGTGTTAACCTGACTAATGTCGATACGATTACACTCGGCCTTGGTAACAGGGCCAATCCGGTTGCCGGCGGTGCAGGTATGATGTTCTTCGATGATATTCGTCTTTATACACCGGCACCGTAAGACGGGATTTGGTTGTTAAGTAAAATTGTGCAGCTAATAGTAAATATGTTAATTTGGGGCCTATACTTATTCGGTATAGGCCCCTTTTTTAATGACTATTTGGGGCGTTCGATGTTCCAAAATGTTGGTAACGTTTTTTTCTTTTATTCGCAAGCTTCCTGTGTTAGACTACCTGTGCTTTTGTTAAGGAAAGAATGCCACAGAAAGGATGCTATGAATCAGCCGAATGCGCAAACCTACAAAGATCGAATAAAAGTTTCCGGCAAATACGAAGCGGCAACCGTTCAGGGCAAACTAAGCGTAGCGGGGACGAGATTTCACTTCATCGGTGCCGGCGGCGTTGGGATGAGCGGGCTGGCACAGCTTATGATGAAAAACGAGGCGATTGTTACCGGCTCAGACGAAACACTAACCGAGATTATACACGGGCTTCGGCACAAGGGAGCTGAAATAACAATCGGCCACCGGGAAAGGAACCTCAAGGTGGGAACGAATGCGGTTGTTATCTCGGCGGCAATAAAAGAAGATAATCCGGAATTGAAATTAGCACGGCAGCGAGGATACAAAGTCTATAAATACGCCCAAATGCTGGGGCAGTTAATGGACTGCTATGAGGGCATTGCAGTAAGCGGCACCCACGGCAAAAGCACAACGAGTGGATGGCTTACCTACGTGCTAAAAGAGGCCGGCCTGGAGCCAAACTTTATCATTGGGGCAGAAGTCAGCCAGTTAGGAACCTCGTCGGAGGCCGCGGACGGTAAATATTTCGTGGCCGAGGCGTGTGAATATGACAGGAGCTTTCTGAACTTAAAACCGAAAATCGGCTGCATACTGAATATCGAGCAGGACCATCTGGACTATTATAAGAATGAAGACGAGATAGTCGAAACTTTTGGTGAATTCGCCCTTGGCATAAAGCCGCAAGGCGTGTTGATTGCCAACGGACAGGATAAAAACGTTGCGAAAATCATCCGGCGAACTGAACATCAACTGCATTGTAAGACTTTCGGGTTGGATTATAATTGCAATTTTCACCCCGGAAATATCTCATTAGATAATGGCCTTTATACCTTTGACGTCTATCATAATGCTATATTGTTGGGGGCAACCCGGATTTCGCTGCCGGGTAAGCATAATATCCTAAACGCATTAGCGGTAACAGCAATGGCTCTCAACGCAGGCCTAGAAGCCGAGCTGGTACTCGAATTGCTGCCCGGCTTTACAGGCATTGACCGCAGGCTGATGCTGAAGGGCCAGTTCGGCCAAATTACGGTTCTTGACGACTATGCCCATCATCCAACGGAAATAAGGGCATCGCTGCAGGCAATAAAGCAATTGTATCGACCGAAGCGAATCTGGTGTATTTTTCAGCCCCACCAGTACAGCAGAACAAGATTTTTGCTTGATGATTTCGCAGAAAGCTTTAAGCTTGCCGATATAACAATTGTGCCGGAGATTTATTTCGTCCGGGATTCGCTGTCGGCCAAAAAAGAAATTAACGCCCAGATACTTGCCGAAAGGATACAGGCAAACGGAAATGAGGCGTTATTTATCGATGGCTTTGGAGCTATTTGTGATTACGTACAGAACAATGCCGCCGACGGCGATGTTGTAGTAACTATGGGTGCAGGTGATATTTGGAAAGTAGCAGATGAATATATTCAACGGGTTGGAAGAAATAGTTGAGACCGATTATCCGTTAGCGAAACGGACATGGTACGGACTCGGGGGAGCGGCGGATTATTTTATCGTCCCTAAAACTGTCAAGCAGCTAAAAGAAGTTGTCCGGAGATGCACTAAAAACAACATCCGGATGTACGCAATGGGTTTCGGCTCTAATCTGCTGATCAGTGACGAAGGGCTGAGAGGAGCAGTGATAAAGCTGGAAGCCGAGCAGTTCGCACAGATAGAATTCGATGGTGTTGAGGTTACGGCCTGGGCGGGAGCGGAACTAAGCAAGCTGGTCTTAACGTGTGTGGAAAAAGGACTCTCGGGCATCGAGGCCCTGACAGGAATACCCGGCTCCGTCGGCGGGGCCGTGAAAATGAATGCCGGTGGCAACTTCGGAGATTTTGGGTCCACGGTGGAAACCGTTACACTAATGGACAGCGATGGTAACGTTTTTGAAAAGAGCAAACCGGAGCTTGTATTCGACTACCGCCGAACAAATATCACGGCAAAATTTATTCTAAGCGCCCGGCTGAAACTTAATGAGTCCGACTCAGAGCAAATCATGCGGACGGTAAAAGAAATATGGATTTATAAAAAGAATAATCAGCCGTTGAATACGAAAAATTCCGGCTGCATATTCAAAAACCCGCAAGGTGGTTCGGCGGGTGCTTTAATAGACAGGGCCGGCCTCAAAGGACTTCGGATCGGCAGGGCCGTGGTCAGTGAAAAGCACGCGAATTTCATAATCGCCGAAAAAGGATGCGCAAGCAGCGACGTCATGAAACTTATAGAGGCCATTCAACAGAAGGTCAAAGAACAGTTCGACGTCGAGCTGGAGCTTGAAGTAGAGATATGGGATTAAGGAACTACAAAGAACAGTGAACGGTAAATTAAAAATAGCTGTCCTTACCGGCGGAATCGGATCCGAACGGGAAATCAGCATTCAAAGCGGGCATTGTATTTCGCAGGCGTTAATAACCGGCGGCTTTGATGTGGTTACAGCAGACATTCAACCGGATAATCTTGATATACTGGAAGATAACAGCATCGATGTGTTCTTTCCTGCGCTGCACGGCAAATTCGGCGAAGACGGCCGGCTACAGCAAATACTACAGGACAAGTCTCTTGTCTATACCGGGAGCGGACCGGCCGAAAGCAAACTGGCATTCGATAAAATGGCCAGCAAAGAACTCTTTGCCGAAGCGGGCGTGCCTACACCAGCGGCGATTGAGTTTGACGCACACTCTGATATCAACCAGCTTGAGACACAATTGAAGTACCTTGCAGATGGATACGTTGTAAAACCCATAAGAGAAGGCAGCAGTGTGGGTGTCAGAATTGTTACCGACACGAAGGAAGTTTTCAGCGCCGCAGAGCAAACCCTAAAAGAGTTCGGCGATTGTATGATTGAACAATTCATCCCGGGCAAAGAAATAACAGTCGGAATATTAGAAGAGCAGACGCTTCCAATTATCGAGATTCGAAGCAAAACCGGCTTCTATGATTATCAGGCAAAATATATTGACGAGCAAACTCAGTATCTGTTCGATACGATAACACAGCCGGCTCTGATAACTCAAATCGAACAGGATGCGATGGACTGTTTCTGTGCGCTTGGCTGTCGGCAATTCGCAAGGGTTGATTTTATCCTGACCGATGAGCCAATCGCCTACGCTCTGGAGATTAATACTATTCCGGGTTTTACAACACATTCACTTTTGCCCAAGGCAGCGGCGAAGGCGGGATTAACGATGAGCGATTTGTGCTCGAAAATTGTCGAAGCCGCGCATTCGGCGCTTCTCAGGCATTAAGCGTGATACGATATTATGGCGGCCAAAAGGAAAAAAACAAAAAGCAAGTCTAAACGAATATCATTGAAGTCCCGCACCTCAAAAAGGAAGAAGACAAAACAACGCATCCGGCTCGTCACAAGTTTGATAAGCTCTTTTAAGATTTCATTAATGGTATGTGTTTTAGGCGGGACCGCGATTGGCCTGCTATATTTAAAAAGAAATATCCCTGTCCCACAAGAGGAGGCTCTGCTGGAGTTCGCGGATGCTCCACCACCATGGGTGAACAGTGAACTTCAACAAAAGGTTCTCAAAGCGGCCAGAGGTGATTTGGAGTATTTAAGAATCGATGAAAATGCCGCAGCCCTGGTGCATCAAAATATAGACATTCAGGTTGCATGGCTCGACGACGTAAAAGTACAAACCACACACAATGCCCTGCGCATCAAAGGACGCTGGCGAAAGCCCATGGGACTGGTTAAGTCGGGCAGGCGCAGCTTTTACGTGGACGCCGAACAAGTGGTGCTCGATTTTGTGGAAATGCCGGGCATACCGATAGTTGAGATAACGGGATTGAAGTCGACGAGAAAAGTACCGCCGTTGGGCGAGATATGGGAAGGCGATGATCTCGCGGCGGCTATAACTCTGTTAGACCGGCTCGAACGACGCGACAGAATTGAAACAACTCAAAAACCTTTACTCAGCGAAATCAACAGGCTCGACATTAGTAATTTTGGCGGCCGAAAATACCGCAAGCTCCCTCACATCGTTCTATATGCAAAGGATGATACCAAAATTATGTGGGGAGCTAAGATAGGCGAGTGGCAGCGATATCTCGAATCAACCGACGAGCAGAAAATAGCTAAGCTCTACGGCTATTACAAAGAGTACGGCACACTCTCAGGCGGCGTAAAATACATCAATCTGTACTCCCCGCAGGACGACATCCCGCAACCGATTGATAAGTATTAGCCCTCCACAAAGGCG
>CBDURK010000264.1:0-4805 GCA_965369645.1 uncultured bacterium
AGCCCATTGGAAGTGGCTACCGACGCTTCTTTGGCGAAAGTCGCCGCCCCACCATCCAGATGGAACAATAATACAAACAATAACGTAATAGGCAGCAATATCGCAAATGCAGAGAATTGAAAGGCGTCGGTTATTACGCTTGCCCGCAATCCGCCAAATGTCGTATATAGTGCCGTAACACCGACGATTATGACCACAGACGACCAGTGAGGCAGTCCAAAGATGTTTTTCAACACGTCACCGCCAGCCTTGGCCATAACCGCGGCAAAGCCGGCACATAATCCAACGGAGATAATCCCGGCAAGAACCTGGCAGTCTCGGTTGTACTTTTGACCGAATGCATCGCCTAAAGTGTGGCAGTTTTTCAGTGCTCTGAGCCGGGGAGCCACAAGCAGACCGACCAGGATATTCTGGGCCGAATATGCCAGGCCTATACCAAGAAAAAGCAAACCACTGTTGAAACCCCTGCCGACAAAGCCGATTGAAAAACCCGGCCCGACATAGGTGGCGGCGAGACTGCCGAATACCAATGCCAGCGGAAGTGCCCGTTTTGCCAACGAAAACTCTTCAAACTCACGGGCGGCGCGCGCACGAACAGCCACAAATGTAAGCACAACCACGTAGGCTGCAACAACAGCCATAGAGAATACTGTATGCACAGTTTCGTCCTAATCCGGCACCTTTAAATTGATTATTTGATGAATCGCCTTCGGCGGCATTTTGTTATCATTAATCTTTAATCAATACTCATTCCGTAGCACCTTTGGCTTGTTTTAAACAGTAACTTCCAGATTTTTATTCACGCTTGCTCTGAAACTTTTCTTCTTCCAGCTCGTTAATAACGGCATTCAGCTCGGACTCGGTTTGAATCCAGCCAAATCGCGCATCGACAAGAAAAGTACGGTACCATTGAATCAAATTCTTCGCAAAGTCTGCATCCTTGCAGTAAATCCCGAACGATATTTCTCCCGCATGTGAGCCGGTCTTTCTCGGCTTTTTAGGAAAGGCCAGAAGAACCGAGCTTCGGGTTAAAAGAAATTCCAGGTCGGAAACCTGACTGTTGTAAATCCGAAGCCTACCTGCTTCTATCGCCCCGGGATACTTGCGAAAAAGGAACCTCGCGGCATTCGCAAAATCAGGCACGCTTAAATTCATTGCCCGGTGTATTCTTACATCACTGTATTCTTCTATAATTTCATACAAAGTGCTAAGATAATCCTCTATCGGCTTTCTCTCCCCTTCGAACAACATACATGTCCAAAGCTCACTATAGCCCGTCGAATCAAGCTGCTCCTGCAGCATTCTCTTGGCAACATTATAGGTTTCGCTTCGGCTGACCAATACCTTTAGCAGGCGTTCTGTCAGAATTTTCGCCCAGGCAGGCATGTCATTCGGCAGAGACTCCGGAGGACAAACACCAAGACGGGTCAGAAGTCTTAGAAACTGCTTTTGGTCGGAACCGTAGAACCTTCTGCCGACAACGCTGCCCACATTGCCGTCACATTCCATACCATATTGTTTATGATAACCAAACGACAGGCGATGCACTTCATAGTCCTGGTCAATCAGCCTTTTCTCCAGCTCACCGATCAGCCAGAGAGCCTGCTTCTCCGGCGCTTTGTCAATCGACAGATGAACATTCGGACACAGCACTATGGGCCTCTTACCTATCATCTCAGACAGCGTGCCGAATTCCTCCGCCGCCTCTTCCACCTCCTCTTTACTGTCATACATCTCTACACAAACAAATACCACCAGCACGTTCTCGAAAATCTTCTTCGGCTGCTGCTCTGATATCGTTAAAGGATCTATCCGTGAAGACTTCTTTTTGTCCTCAAAATAGCAGGATGAACATTGGTAGCAATCCAAAATCATATTGGTTTCTAAGCCCTGTTTTCCCTTTTGGCTGCGTTCCTGGTACGACTGCGGCGTTTGCCGGACGGAGAAGCCTTGAATTTCTTCGAACGTGATGCAATCTCAGCGTCAACACGGGATATAAACAGGCTCACATTCGGCGCTACCGCCTTGTCGGCGAATCCGACACCATTAAGAATTCGCGATATCTCTGTCGCATCCCAAAACTCCCAGGAAGAAGCTATCCTTTCCGCTTCCTCACGCGTAAGTGATTTCAGAAAAGCCGGAATACAACCATCACGAAGGGCATCGGAATAGTCAACCAGCAACTCATGAATTTCTCTGTTCGTATCAGACATCTTTCTACCTCCCGCACTAAATACATTATCAGTCTTGACGATTGTAATAGCACAGCATCTTTCTAAGTTTCAAAATAGTTCTGAATTCAAGCATTTTTACGGCCCCGACCGTAGTCTTAAGCTCATTGGCAATCGCCCTGTTCGAGGCGCCTTCCATCCAAAGCTCAATCGCTCTGCGCTCACGGGCCTTTAGTTTACCCATCGCCTGAGAGAGAATATCCTGAAGCTCCGAGCTTGATACCATCTCAAGAGCGCCGATTTCAGGGGCAATAAGATCCTTCAGGCTGTTTTGTGACAGATATAAATTTCGGTTTCTTCTCCTGTACACTTCTCTCAGGCGATTACGCATATAATACAGATATACGGTTTTCAGCAGTTGTCTCTCACTCGTTATATTACACAAACGCTCGGGCTTTTCCCAAATATCGGCATATACATCTTCCAAAACATCCTCACACTCTACCTCATTACCGAGATAGCGATACAAATATTTCATGAACATTCCAAACGTAGCTCGTACAAAAGGCTCCATTGCCCGACGTCGTCGTTCGACATCCGTGGCCGTGAGTCCTTTCAATGCGTTTCGCAACCGCTTATTCATACCAAGTCTCTTGCTTCCAAGTTCATTTCCGAATCCCCCGTTACACTAAAACTGCTCTGCTATAAAAACTTTCTCCCTGTCTTTAACAGAGACCAACTTGACGATTGGCAACAACAATTATATATCAAGCTCAAAAGTTCATCAACTATCAAGTTATTAAAAAGCATAACAGGGGACAAAGCGGTCACTTGAATCGGTTATAATCCAAACGCACGAATCGTCTGGCGGCTGTTAAAATCCATATATAGGTCTTAACTGATCTTCGGTCGGCAATCGGCGATAATACTCACCTCTTGTACCAACATAACCGATCCCATGTCTTTTGAGACGGACCTGGCTTATAGAACCGTTACTGTTGGTAATATTAACGGCAACAGTTCTCATTTCCTGACGCATATAGTCCCGTTCGGCCTGCTCCCTTGCCTTATCGCTTTCGTTTCCGAACATATAGCCGGCCGCTCCTCCCACCGCTGCCCCGATTAAAGTCGCCTCACTATCACCACCGGCCAACTGGCCGATACCCGCACCGGCCAAAGCGCCGACGGCACTGCCGAACTGCGCGTCGCTCTGGCAACCGACGAAGAACAACAAACCAAAACTCAAAATCGCTGCTATTAAGATTGTCGTCAGTTTCTTTTCCATTTTACATCTCCTGTCAAATCAAAAATCCGTTTCTAAATGCGTTTTAGTCTATTACCGGCAAGCCTGGGCCGGTTCGAGGTAACATTCCAGCCACTGTGAGGCCATCACGGCAAAGTCATCAAAATCTATTTTACAGTCACCGTTAACATCACCGTCCATCCCGGATGTGCACCAGGCAACTTCGGGCCCATCGAGTACTACCGCATAAATTTCCGAATTTCCATTGCGGTTGTCCTGCCAAACCACCACGCTTCCGCTAATGGCGGGATTGGTCTGGTCGTGAGAATCATCGGTGATTTGAAATTCCTTCCGCGTCGTAAGGTTATAGCCGAATATGTCCCAGTTGTTATTTCGGTCGTCCTGCCAGACGATTATGTTACCGTCAATATCGGGATTCGTTTGAGAAAATTCGTTTGCCACAACTGCAAACTCAAGAACATTATTGGGATCGCCCTGCCTTAGCATCTCGAAGTCGGAAATATCAGCCGCATAAATATCCCAATCACCAAAAAAGTTGTCCTGCCAGACGACTATATTACCCCAGAGAGCCGGGCTTTGCTGGTCCTTTTCAATGTACGAGACAGCAGCTTCCACGGGTTTGTTCCTCTGCCAGATATCAGCGGCATAAATATCCCAATCGCCAAAGAAGTTGTCCTGCCAGACAACGGTTGTCCTGTATATGGCAGGTGCCCGCTGGTCATGCTCAAGCGCCACGATTTGAAATTCCGCCGGATTACCCAGGTCGGTAATGTCGGCACCGAAAATATTCAAATCACCGGCCTGGCCATCTTCATCTTCCCAAACAACCGTATTGCCGTGGATTGCCGGATTGCATTCATTATTATCAGCGATATCTGAGACTACATAAATCTGTGGCTCATTCAAATCGTTAATATCCGCCGCCCAAATATCCCAGTCTGCTGAGCCCTCCCATATAACGTAATCCTGCCACACTACGATATCTTCATAAACAGCCGGATTAATCTGGTCATTTGCATCTCCAATAACATAGGCTGCCGGCTCACCCGGATTGTTTATATCTGTAATATAAATATCATAGTCTCCATATTCGGTAACGAATTGCTGCCATACTACAATATTACCCCAGATATCAGGCGCTTGCTGATCATCGGTTGCCGGCCAGAGAGCAAATTCGGCCCAGTTGCCGGCCTGCGCGACAGACACCAGAATAGCCACTAAAACAATAACCTCTGTAGATGTTGTAATGTATCTGATTTTCATCGCTTTACTTTGCGCCCTAATATTTAATTGTTAACACTTTCAAACGTACTGTTTTCGGCCCTGATTTTTTCCAGGGTGTTAAGCAGAGTTGTAGCGGCTACTGCATT
>CBDURK010000265.1:0-4732 GCA_965369645.1 uncultured bacterium
ACGACGTCCTCCAGAGTGTCCCTTTCTTCGCCGAGCGTGGCTGCTATGGCCTCGATTCCGGCCGGCCCGCCGTCATAGACATTGACCAGGGCACGTAAAAATGCCCTGTCCAATTCATCGAGGCCCAGGGTGTCAATCTGCTCCATCTTAAGGGCATTTTCGACAATCTCGGTGCTAAGAACTCCGGAACCTTTTACCTGGGCATAATCGCGGACTCGTTTTAGTAATCGATTTGCCACTCGTGGTGTTCCGCGAGAGCGATCCGCAATCAATTCCAGCGTTCCCTCCTCGCATTGCAGGCTTAATAATTGCGCTGACCTATCCAAAATATTCGTCAACTCGCCTGTGCTGTAGAAATCCAAATGGTACATCATTCCGAATCTGCTGCGCAAAGGAGCGCTTAATAATCCCGCTCGTGTTGTTGCGCCGATTAAAGTAAAACGCTTTAGCGGGAAATTTATCGTCTTTGCATGCATGCCGCTATCGACAGTAAAATCGACTTTGAAATCTTCCATCGCCGGATAAATAAACTCTTCGACCAGCGTACTCAGCCGATGGATCTCGTCAATGAAAAGCACATCGCCGGTGTTTATATTGCTCAAAAGCCCCATAACGTCACCGGCCTTTGCCAGGGCCGGGCCTGATGAGCAGCGTATCCTTGCCCCCATCTCATTGGCAACGACATGGGCGAGCGTAGTTTTGCCGAGGCCCGGCGGGCCGTAAAACAAAATATGCTCGAGGGGTTCGGACCTCTGCTTGGCGGCTTCTATCGCAATTGAGACTTTTTCTTTTACACTGCTTTGGCCTATGCACTCATCCAGGAGCTTTGGCCGAAGTGAGACGTTAAAGCTCTCCTCCTGCTCGTTCAAAGACTGCCCGCTTATGATTCTGCCTATTGTCATAATATTTAGTCTTTAGTCTTGAGTCTTGGGTCTATCTTAAACCTCTACTCCCTGTTTCAATCTATATACCAAAGGTACGAGTGCCTCGGCCGATTTTATATCGGGGTGTTTGCGGCAGGCCAATTCGACCAGCTCCATTGCTTCGTTTCTTTTTTCACCCCAGGCGATAAGGATTTCGAGAGCCTCGGTCTGAAACGGCTTGAATCCGGCTTGCGATAGTCCGGCTGCTTCGGCGCCGACCGCGAAACTCTGTAATTTGCCCTTTAACTCCGCGATGATTTGCTGGGCCATCCTTTTGCCTATCGAAGACAGTGAAATAAGCGTCTTATCGTCGGCGTTCTCAATGGCGGTTGCTATCGTGCCTATGGGGATGCTAAGCGAACGCAGACCTTTCTTTATCCCCATTCCCTTAACGCTGGTATATTTGGCGAAAAAATCCCTCTCGCCAGAGTTTAAGAAACCGACCATTCTCGGTATCAGGTTTCCTCTGCCGGGAGTGCCCTCGTAGTATTCCATAGTGCACAGAGTAATATCAGAGCCTACCTGGTCCGACAGCGCACTTACGCAATAGCTCGGCAGCATTACTTCGTAACCTATTGCCCCGACCTGCACCAGGCAGCAGTCGCTATCGAGCTTGATTAGTTTTCCTTCGATGTTAGCTATCATTGTTCAAATGAGTACTTGTTTAATTATTGTTAGATAACGATACTGTTTATCGAATTCACACAGCACAGCGCCGCCGCTATGGCATCGGCCACGTCGTTCGGCTCCGGTATCTGCGGCAGGCACAAAATACTTTGAATAGTTCTTTGTATCTGTTCCTTCGATGCCCTTCCGTTACCGGTAATTGATTTTTTTATTCGCGTGGCACTGAAGCTTCTCACTTCAATTGCCGCCTGTGCACACTTCTGCAGTATAACACCTCTTGCGTGTCCCATCAATATTGCAGTTCTCGGGTGGGCATAATGAGAGTACAATTCTTCGACAGCTACGACATCAGGCTTGAAGTTTTCGAGAAGCGAGCCGGTATCTTCAGCGATTCTGTTGAGTTTTATTTCTATAGCCGGGCCTTTTTCTATACGGATAACACCTGCTTCAATCAGCTTTTCGTCATCGGCGTCAATCTCCAAACAGGCATAACCACAGACCTGCAAACCCGGGTCGATACCGAGTATCCTCATTTCATCCTCCATGTGGTCATATCCGGCTTATCTTCCAGTACGATACCCATATCATCCAGTGTATTGCGAAGCTGGTCGGCCCGGGAAAAGTCCTTGTTCGTGCGAGCATCTTTTCGCTGCTCAATCAATATTTTTACCAGCTTGTCAGTCAGCTCTTCGTCGGCGGTAGCGTCCTGCTGATAGTCCTCTTTCACAATACCCAGAACATCGCCCCCGAGCCGGTCGAACAGAACATCGATCAGGTTAAGGGTTTCTTTTGTTGTACCGCTGTCATCGAGCAGGCTCTGCGCCAGGCGGACAAGCTCGAACATAACCGACAGCCCAACAGATGTATTCAAGTCGTCGTTCATCGCCGTTTCGAATTTTTCCCGCATCTGTTTCAACTGCTCTACTATCTTCTCGTCGATAGAGCCTGAGTTGGCTATTTCCATTCTTTTTCGCAGGGCTTTGACGGTCTCGGTTATTTTACCATAGCCGGACTGTGCCGCGAATAGTGCCGCATCCGAAAAATCCAGCGGGCTTCTGTAATGGCTGTTCAAAAGTAACTGGCGTATCGCCAGGGGGTCGTAGCTCTGTGTCAATCTCTCATGAGCGCCTGAAAAAGCCTGTTTGAGCGTGATGAAATTATTCAGGCTCTTGCCCATCTTTTGCCCGTCAACGGTAACCATATTATGGTGTACCCAGTATCGAACGAACTGCACGCCGTTGGCCGCCTCCGACTGGGCAATTTCGCATTCGTGATGCGGGAATTGATTTTCCAGCCCGCCGCCGTGGATGTCGATTGTCTTTCCCAGATATTTCGTGCTCATTACCGAGCATTCCAGGTGCCAACCCGGATAGCCGGGCCCCCAGGGGCTGGGCCACTGCATAATATGGTTTCGCTCGGCTTTCTTCCAGAGGGCGAAATCAGCGGGGTTCTTTTTGTCCGGCGAGACCTCCACGCGCGCGCCGGCGATCATCTCATCGATATTTCTGCCGGATAGCTTTCCATAATCTTCAAATTTGGAGACATCGAAATAGACCGAGCCGTTGGCTTCGTAGGCGTAGTCTTTTTTTATAAGTGTCGTTACCATTCCTATTTGTTCGAGTATATGCCCGCTGGCTCTCGGGCTTATATCGGGCCGGACGCAGTTCAACCTGTCCATATCTTCGAAATAGCTGCGAGTGTAATATTCGGCCAGGGCCATCGGATGCTTTTTCTCTTTTTTTGCAGCGGTGGCGATTTTATCCTCACCTTCATCGGCGTCGTCGGTGAGGTGGCCGACATCCGTGATATTCTGCACGTATGTAACTTCGTAACTGAGATAACGCAGATACCTTGTCAGTATGTCGAAGCTCACATAACTCTTCGCATGACCAAGATGTGCATGACCATATACGGTCGGCCCGCAGACATATATCCCGACCCTGTCTTTTTTCAGCGGTTCGAATTCTTCTTTTCTTCTTGTCAGACTGTTATAAAGATTCAATGCCATGTGCAAATACCATCAATAATCATTAATCACTAATCATTTATAGAGTTCTTCTTCTCTTTTTTCTCAAAAGCGCCGTAGCCGTAGCGGCTATTGCTTCTCCGGCGCCTATATCGCCGAGTCCGTCGTTGGTTTTAGCCTTTACGTTCACGGATGTAAAGTCAATACCCAAAAGACCTGCGATGCATCTTTTCATCTGGCCTTTGACCTTCTCAAGTCTCGGTTCTTCGGCGTGTATAATCAGGTCAACATTAACGACTTCCCATTTTTTCTCTTCGAGCAGCTCCTTCACAATAAACAAAAGCTCCTTGCTGTCGGCGTCTTTCCATCGCGCCGCGGAGCTGGGAAACAACGTTCCTATATCTCCCATTCCAGTTGCTCCGAGCAGCGCATCGATAACAGCATGTAAGGCTGCATCGCCATCGCTGTGCCCGGCCAGACCGGCAGGATACGGCACGTACACCCCGGCCAGCATGAGCTTTCTGCCTTCCACGAGCCTGTGGATATCGGTGCCTATCCCGGTTCGATATTCACTCTTAGGTTCCTCAATCACAATACACCCTTCGTACTTGGGATATCGTGGCCGTCAATACCGACAGCCGTACCGAGCGCTTTACCTAATCCCTTGAAAATCGCCTCGGCTATATGATGGCTGTTTGTACCATACGGAACGTTTATATGCAGATTGAACTTTCCGTTATTGGCAAAGCTCCGCAGCATCTCCTCAAGGCACTCGACGTCGAAGTCGCCGATTTTATCTGTTCGATATTCAACGTTATACACGCACGACGCCCTGCCCGAAAGGTCAACGGAAACGTTCGCCAACGCATCCTCCATCGGCAAAGCGCTGTGTCCGTATCTGGCGATACCTTTTTTATCACCTAAGGCTTTCAATAGACATTCGCCGAGGCATATCGCGATATCTTCGACCGTATGGTGTGCATCGACTTCAAGGTCACCTTTGGCCTTGACGATAAGGTCGATTTTGCTGTGTTTGCTCAGGTGCGTGAGCATGTGGTCCAAAAAGCCGACACCGCTGTCAATCTCGTACTTGCCGTCACCGTCCAGATTAAGCTGTATGGAAACATCGGTTTCTTTCGTCTTCCTGTGAACTTTGGCGGTTCGCTTATCCATTGGAATATCCTTCTCTTTTTGCCTCTCTCAATTCGTAGGATGG
>CBDURK010000266.1:0-4667 GCA_965369645.1 uncultured bacterium
TCAGCACGAATACACTCGGCTATCCCATAAAGACATACCTGCCTGATCTTGTAGCCCTGTTCAGGTTCGGCGTGGCTTCTAAAAACACGATAAACCTTTTGCTCGTGTTCGGCAAGGATTTCCAAGATGTCCGCACGGCTGACAGAGGCGGGCAATGATTTTATCATTCGATAGATTTGAACCTCATCAACGTCAAGTGTCTGCGGATTTACATCGCGAAGTTGTTCGAGCTTGTCGGCATAGGCCGGGAAGTTTTCGCGTATCATCATCAAGCCGAATATATATGCAGCCACCCGGCTGTTAAAAACATCGCGTGCCCCGGCCTGCTTCTTCGCTTCGATGTTGCTGTTGGCCAGAACAAAGCTGTGCCCGCCCGGAAGCGGGGCGTCTTCCACTGACGTTGGAAAAGCTGTAATATGTAGAATTGTACCGGGTTTGCCGGATATAATTGCAGCGTGGTCACTGCATCCTCCTCGTGTTCCCACATACCATTCGGCAAAACCCCAATGCTCAACTAAATCGGCAGGTTTAATATCAAGAGAGTTTATCCGTATTACCGCCTCGGCCGCACCCATAACCAATGCAGATGATGAACTAAGCCCGGCAGCTATGGGGACATCACCATAGATCATCATATTCATACCTTTAATAGCCGGGGTAAAGACGCCTTCATCATTTGTGTTGAGATGCTGCAGGTACAGAACAGCGGCGCGTATATAATTCGACCAGGTAACCGATGGGTCGTTCTTGCGCTTTTCATATTCCTGGTAACACCATGTGTCCCAGTCCCGGATTTTTTCTCCGGCAGGCAGGCACTCGCCGATGCGGAATTGCTCATCAGGAAACTGAGGCGAATCGACATTTTTCAACAGGACCAGGTCATCATCCCGCGGCTCGACCACCATCCACATTTCTTTGATACAGACCGGATTGACCGATCCGCCGCGGTGGTCGATATGAGTACCTAATAAATTAACACGACCGGTTGAGCGTACTATAATAACATTGCCGTCTGCGCCATATCTGCCGGTAAATTCTTCAAGGCATTGCAAACACATCCGGGCTGCTTCGGCCTTTAGGTCTTTATTATCACCGTAGATTTGGTCCAAACTGGTGCAAAATGCACTGTTTGCCTCTTTAATCTGAGCAATCCAATCGCCGGCATTTCGCCGGCCACCAACTCCAAAAGCCATAAGCACTCCTGTTAAAATATATCCGCCTGCCTTATCAAAATGCCGGCAAATAATAAATTTCATTCAGCCGAATAAACTGTATCGCCATCTACAATAGTCATCTCCACGGTCACTGTATAATTGCCCGGCCGGCCGGCGATGTCGAGCACGCACAAATCGGCTTTGGCCCCATCGACAATCGAACCGCAACCTTCTTTATCCATTTGGGTCAAGACACATGGGTTTGTCGATAATATCTTCGCGGCTGTAACAAGGGCCTGATCGAGTTGCAGCTCTTTATGTCTGTGGTTCCAGATACCCTGCATATCGGCCGTGAGCCAATTGAGCATGTTGGTAAATCCGCGGTTCATTGTAAGATTACTGCTGAAGAGCGTACCGGGCTTGCCGACGACATGAAAGTATTCACCGCTTTCATTTAGGGCGCCCTGGATACCGCCGCCGGTGAACTGCCTGACTTGGGAACCTGCTGCGAACAGACAGTCCGTTACCCCAATTATCCTGTCGGCGCCTTTTCTCCTCAGGATGTCCCTTACGTAGGCGGGATTGACATGGTAGCCGTCAAGAATCTGCTCGGCATAAAGCTCATCGGATTTCAGTACCGCTTCAATGGCTCCGCCGCCGTGGAAAGGCTTGTAGGAACCGCCGGTCGGGCCGTTGGTAAAGTGAATGAAGTATTTAAGCCCGGCCCGGATTGCCTCTTCAATCTGCTCACATGTAGCGTTGCAGTGTCCGGCACCTACTACGATGCCTTTGTTTGTGAGATAATCAATCAGCTCATAGCCGGGCTGTCCAAAATCCGGCACTACGTTGACCAGCTTGATTGAGCCTTTGTCGTCGATGCTATCGAAGGAGTCGGTGATAAATTCAAGGACCAGGTCAGGATTTTGAGCACCGGCCATCTGAGGATTTATAAAACTGCCCTCTAAAAATCCACCCAAAAGCCTAGCCCCCGGCTGGGTTTGCGGTTTATTTAGATAATTATATAGTTGCGAAAAACAATGTCGCAGATTCTCAACCGGGCTGGCCCAGGTCCCTATGTAAAAACCTGTTACACCGAACCTCGCCAGGATCTTTCTGAGCATATCCAGCCCATTTTCATACACAGAGGGACTATTATCAAAGGTCTCGGATTTTGGATCATAAAGACCGCTGGTGAATTCAAAGAGGTTGTAACCGTGAAAATGTATGTCAACAAATCCCGGCACTATATATTTGCCGGTGATATCGATGATTTCGCTGCAGTCGTCTTTGCAGGCAGCGAATTCGACTTTACCGTCGCGCATAATGACATCGGCACGTTCAACGCTGTTCGGAGTGACTGCGTAGCCACCTTTGAGCTTAATTGTCTTCATCTTGAGACTTTCGCAAAATCCATTTAAGGCTAAAATAGCACAGAACTAAAGTCATCTGTCAGTATTAGTTTAAGCTTTTATGGTATTTTTGTCCAGCGAGTTGTTATCCCAAATACGTGAAAGCCGCAGTAAAAGAATATCGAGAATAGTCCGCTTGATTTTGAACGATTAATCAGGCAATTTTGGGCCGCACAATGCGTTTTACGGTCACCCGGATAATTATATGGGCATCTATTTAATCGGCTTTTGACTTTACAAGGGTGCACATGCCTGTTAGAATCCACGGATTGAATAAACAATAGACCAGTTTACGCGTAGTTATCCAGATGACCGGTGAAATTATCATTAATATCGAACGATGTAAAGGCTGCGGCTTGTGCATAATGGCATGTCCGAAGAGCTGCATCATCGTCTCCGAAAAATCCAATAAAAACGGTTTCTTCCCGGCTAAGTCCGACAATACGGACTGCACAGGCTGTGGAGCCTGCGCGATTATTTGTCCGGAAGCTATAATTGAAGTATTTCATAATCAATGCAGCAAAATCGAGACAATTGCCGGACCAGATAAAAAACCGAAGCTGAGTCTAATTAAGGAAAAAGCATAAGCCCCGTCGGAAGCAGGGATGAAGAATATGGTAGAAAAAGGGCAAATTTCTATCGGAACAGAAGAGCGGGTTTTAATGTGCGGCAATGAGGCCCTTGCAGAAGCGGCTATCCTTGCCGGATGCGATGCTTACTTCGGATATCCGATTACACCGCAAAACGAGATCCCCGCTTATATGTCCCGAAGAATGCCGGAGGAAGGCCGAGTTTTTGTACAGAGCGAAAGCGAGCTGGCTGCAATTAATATGGTATTCGGAGCTTCGGCAACCGGCAAAAGAGCTATGACAAGCTCGTCCAGTCCGGGTATAAGTCTAATGCAGGAGGGAATAAGCTTTCTTGCAGGCGCTGAGCTGCCGGCGGTAGTGGTCAACGTAATGCGGGGAGGGCCGGGCCTGGGTAACATTGCACCGTCACAATGCGATTATTTTCAGGCCACCCGAGGAGGCGGACACGGTGACTACCGAACCATCGTGTTTGGTCCTTCGAGTGTGCAGGAGATGGCCGACTGTATATCGCTGGCATTTGACCTGGCTGATAAATATCGAATGACCGTAATGATCCTGGCCGATGGTTTTTTGGGTCAGATGATGGAACCGGTTGTTTTGAAGAAAAGGCCAAGTCCGGAATTGCCGCCCAAAGACTGGGCGCTGACCGGGGCCAAAGACAGAGAGCAAAACATTGTCCGCTCATTATGGCTCGGTGAGGGAGTATTGGAAGATCTAAACTTTAAGTTAGATGACAAATACAAGCAGATCCAAAAAAATGAAGTGCTGTGCGAACAATACGAGGTTGACGACGCCGAAATCGTTGTCGTTGCCTATGGCATCGCAGCAAGAATCGTCAACGGCGCAGTAACCCGGGCAAGAGAAGAAGGAATTAAAGTCGGCTGGATACGCCCTGTCACCCTGTGGCCATTTCCAACAAAGCAAATCAGCAAAGCCGCTGATGAATTTCGGCTATTCCTGACCGTTGAAATGAGCACCGGCCAAATGGTCGAGGATGTAAAACTTGCTGTAGCCGGAAAAGCACCAGTCGTACTTTACGGCAGACCGGGCGGCGGAGTACCTACTGTTGACGAGATTCTCGATAAAATAAGGCAATTGACAATAAAACAAAAGACCCAAGACTCAAGACAAAAGTATGAAAACGGTATTTCAAAGAACACCGACTCTTAAGGATTGTCCGACGCATTATTGTCCCGGATGCGGACACGGTATTGCTCACCGATTGATTGCGGAGGTCATCGATGAACTCGGCATACGCGGGAGCACTATCGGTATAGCACCCGTAGGTTGCGCCGTGCTGGCCTATGATTACCTTGATATCGATATGGTAGAGGTTGCGCACGGCAGACCGCCGGCTGTTGCGACGGGCATGAAAAGGACAAATCCGGACAAAATAATTTTTTCCTACCAGGGCGACGGTGACCTGGCGAGTATCGGGGCAGGTGAGATTCTGCACGCCGGACATCGGGGCGAACAAATAACCGTCATATTCATTAACAACGCCGTCTTTGGGA
>CBDURK010000267.1:0-4600 GCA_965369645.1 uncultured bacterium
CGCTTCGGCACTGACGGCTTCTCCCTGTCTCAGGCTTATCTTGAGCAAGGAATAAGAAGGACGATAAAGGATTTCATGCTCCATTTATCACAACTCCTTTCTCTTGAACTATATTTACACTGTCTGGCATTCTACTCTGAAACAAGGTTCCGGTCAAAGTGTTGTTGTTCACTGGTTGAAACCGCTTCTAAGCTTGTGATGTGCTGTTGGCTAATGTTAGAATGCTTCTGTTAAGATTTGATCGAGTGTGCATGTGGCCACGCAGATTGAAGTGTCTGCTGCGCCGTAGTAGATTTTCATTTCACCATCATCGGACATGACCGCTCCACAAGCGAAACAGACGTTTCCGACATCTCCGATGCGTTCATAATTTTCTCTCGGCGAAAGGATTGGCCGACTGCTGCGTTTTATGACTTTTGACGGGTAATCCAGGTCGAGAAGGACTGCGCCGATTCTGTAAATGGGTCCGGCGGAAGTCATTTTTACTCCGTGATAAATCTCAAGCCAGCCCTCGTCCGTTTCTATCGGGGTAACCGAAGCTCCGACTCTGAATTCATCCCAGAAACCTTCATGTGGCCCGATCACCTGTTCGGAACATCCCCAGTTGATAAGGTCGGGTGAATAGGATACCCAGATACATCCTTTGCCGAGGCCGATTGGTCTGTCGAATCTTGCGTATCTTCCACGTATTTTTCTTGGAAAGAGTAATCCGTCCTTGTTGCCCGGTTCGGAAATCAATGCTATACGTTCATAGTTAACGTAGTCGGTGGTTTTAGCCAAAGCGATGCGCGGCCCGCAGTTTCCTACGGCCGTATAGACAACGTAGCAGGTATCTTCAAGAATGGTCACTCTCGGATCTTCGATTCCCTTTGTCTCGTACAAGGCAAAAGGGCCCTCTTTAGCGGGCAGCATTACGGGTTTTTCATCAATAGTAAAATTAAAACCATCGCTGCTCCTTGCCAGAGCGAAAAATGAATAGCCGTGCTGCCCTTCAATCCGAAGCAAAAGATAAATTCCGTCTTTAGCCACGATGGGAGCACCGTTGAATACCGTGTTGGCGCGGAAAGGAATATCCTCCATTGTAATCGCGGGATTGCCCTCCCAGCGATGTAAAAGATCACTTGCGGGACATCTGGTTTTCATTTAATACTCCACTTCGCTTTCGAAACAATTTTTCACGATTTTCTCAATTGTTGTTGTCCCGACGCAAATGCAACTGTTTGCCGCACCGTAGAAAATTTTCAAATTGCCGTCATTATCGGCAAGAGCACCGGTTGGAAAGACAAGGTTTGGAACGTCACCGATTCTTTCGTAGTTCTCACGAGGTGATAGGATTGGTATGTTAGTCCTTCCTACGATTTTCGTTGGTTCTTCCCTGTCGAGGATAACAGCACCGATCCGGTAGATGGGACCCGCCGAGGTGTCCTTAACTCCGTAGTAGAGCACGAGCCAGCCCTGCTCGATTTCCATCGGAGTAGCTCCTGCACCAATTCGGCTCTGGTCCCAAAAACCACCTCTCGGGGAAATGACCAGTTCTGAGCCGCCCCAGTGTAAAAGATCGTCGCTGTAGGTTATCCATATACTGCCGTCGCTGGGCCTTTCGAGCCTGGCGTATCGTTCTTTTATCTTAGCAGGAAACAAAACCCCGGCTTTTGTGTCCGGTTCCGAGATTAACCCAATCCGCTCGACACTTGCGAAATCTTCAGTTTTCGCAAGTGCGAGTCTGTAGCCGTAGTCGCCGAATGCGTTGTAAAGGATGTAATAGACACCATCGAGGAATGTTACCCTTGCGTCCAGAACGCCTTTCGATTCATGACGCCTGTACTTATGCTCGGCGGACTGATTCAAAAATGGTTTACTTTCCACTTTGTAAATCCCGTCAGAAGTTGGCCGGGCCAGATGGATACCTCGATGGCCGGAAAGATATTCAATGGTTACCAGAAGAAGAACTTGACCCTGGAAATAAACCACCCCGGCGTTGTGTATGTCGGAACAATTGAAATCCAGGTCATTAATACCGATAAGAGGATTTTGCTCCCATCTGTGCACAATGTCTCGACCACATCGTTTCGTCAGT
This sequence comes from uncultured bacterium, assembly GCA_965369645.1. GTDB lineage: Bacteria > Planctomycetota > Phycisphaerae > Sedimentisphaerales > Anaerobacaceae > NIOZ-UU13. Next base: position 2,078 of record CBDURK010000267.1, read on the forward strand.
AGGCTATCGCTGTTAATAATCATTCAATGAAACTCCAACCAACTCCATATTTGAAATTCGACAGGTTGCTGAGTCTAATCATATCGACCCAAACAGGCAAGTACTTTCCTTCACACCCGAGGTAAAGAGTTATTAATCTCTTCCTTACAGCAGAACCTCAGCAGGATGCCTTTTCGGTGTTCGTGGACATGTTTTTTTGAAATGTTTACCTATAAGCGATTCGTAGAATAGGATTTTCGCCGCTTATGGGACGAAGAATTCGATGATGATTTTATAGGATTAAATGAACAGTCGAGTTGTTTTCAATGTACTTTTCAGCTCTCCAGCCTATAATCGCCCCGACACTGAAGGGCCGGCCTGCTCCGGCTTTGCTTCGTCGAGCCGGATTGGAAGGTTGTTATGTGTGGTTATTGACTGATGGATGTGAACTTTTCGGCCATAAAGGCCGTATAGAAACTTATTACGATTGATAAGTCAGCATGTGTTTGAAGATAAAAGAAGGTGTACTGCTTAATTAATAATTGCGTATGGAGCCGGATATGAGGCATCCTGGTAGAATTGTATTTCTATTAATACAGTTTCTCAGTTAATTGATGCTGATTATTCTTTTGGGAAAACCCGATGGAGTTGAGGAAATTATCTCTGGTGCTGCTGCTGGTTATTTCGATGTCTCTCGAAGACCTAAGCGCTCGATCTATGCTTAGGCAAAGAAGAGAATACCAGCACAGGCCGCAGAACAGTACTACCCAACGTAATATGGTGGAGTTGGACTTATCTTATGATTTCTCTGTGCCTGGAGAAACCTTCAGGATAAGTTTTGTTGTCATACTGCCGGAGACGATACCTGGAAGACAGAATATTTTAGGCATAAAATACTCTCGGAAGCCAACAAGGATTTTCAATAACAATGGAAACCGCTACGCAGAATTTGTCTTTATCAAGCCTGGCAGGCAAGAGAAAGTAACAATACATATCAAAGCCGAATTGCTCAGATATGACCTGCTCACAGCGAGAGAACAAGCCGAAAAAAAACGTTACGAAAACACTGGATTAAAGGACTTCTTAAAACATGAAAAATATATAGAAAAAGACCATGCCGAGATACAACAAATCGCCGAAAGCATAGAAGGTCGCACTCAAATAGACATAGTGAAAAATATATATAACTTTGTTATTGAACATATGGAGTACACGACACACACCGATAAAGACTGGGGTGCCGTCAAAGCCCTGCAATGTAGAAAAGGTGACTGTACTGAGTACTCTGATTTATTCGTTGCTCTTTGCCGGGCAAAAAACATCCCTGCCATGTTTGCAGCAGGCTATACTGTGCAATTCGGTGATACTTCACCGAAACATAATTGGGTTGAGGTCTTTCTGCAGGACTATGGATGGGTGCCTTTTGACCCGAGCTGGGGGGATATGAATAACTTCATCTTACGAGACAGGGCATTTAGCAGGATGAGGCCGGTTTACATGTATCTTAACCACATTCGAAATGACGAAGTGATTAATAATTCTCATTTTGCAGGATATCATTACTGGGGTGACAGAGCCAAAGTAAAAGACTCGATTGAGTTCAAGAGAATTTCACCAACCTTCCCTAAGTCCCGCTGACATTTCTTAATGCAGTTGAGCTGTGGAACATGATAATAGAACTGATTAAAAAAATGAAATGGGCTGGTTTCCCGATGACTTTTGGTATCATGGTAACCAGCCCATTATTCGGTAATTATGAATATTAGCGATGTCTGTATTTGTTTCGCATGGATATCCAACTTCTCCAATGTCTCTTGCGTGGATTAATTATTCTGATTGTATCACTGCCATAGAATTCCTGGCCCGTTTTGAGCCGGCCACAGACCTGTAATTGCATTTCTTCACAATTATCGGCAGTGCCCTCAAGCAGCCTGGCCATATTGAAGAATGCAAAGATTTTTACGCGTGAGGTTTTTCGTCTGCGTGATTGATAAATCCGTTGACAATTTGCCTCAATCCCGCCTTCACTTTCGTCGGCGTAAAGCATAAGTCGGTAATCGCTTTCCACATCATCTTTTGTGATTCCTTCCGGCAGGCGAATCGTTGCAAATACTACCGGATACCTTCTTTGGCGGTGAATTACTGTCGGAGATATACAAAGTTCCGCTTCTAAACGCTCCTTTTCTTTTTTACTGCCGGGAGCCCTCAGATGTATGTCAACGTCACTCCATATCCACAGGCTGAAGAGTACCTCCTCGAACTCATCGAGGACGTTTAATTTACTATTTATAGCTTGGTCAACGGGAGGGGACAACGATGCATCGGTACCAATCTGAAACCTTGAGCCGTATATGGTTACAACCGGAGGCAGACCTAACCGTCCGCCGATATCACCCTTTTTGAGAACTGTCAGCATATTTCCTGGGGCGCAGCCATAGATATTTACTGTGCTCCCTGGTGCATCCTCTGCCTTTCCGGGGTAAGCGAAGATGTCAATTTCGGCATGGGCACCCGGATACAGATTTGCTGTTCCAAAGATTTCCA
>CBDURK010000268.1:0-4577 GCA_965369645.1 uncultured bacterium
GCGCCATAGGCTTCACAGAGAGTTCGAGTGCGTCCAAGCTGATTGGCCACGCTGGAGAGTTCTTTGACTGCGCGGACGTTGCCGAACTGGGCATTCGTGCTCTCGCTATACTGATTCATAAGGGTATCGATTGCGGGCCTGTGGTGCCAGGCATACATTGCCATATTGTCGCCGCCATGGCCTGCTCCGGGCCAGCCGTGCTCCCAGTAGTGACCGGTGAATTCGAGATTGTGCCGGTCGCAATATTCGTAACAAGGTTTTGCCCAGCGTTCAATGAAGAGTTCGAGCAGGAGTTGGTAGAAGTTGTGGCGGACTTTTTTGTAGTCACCAATCGGGCGGACGAGGCAGGGCAGGTGGTCTATCAGGTCGTATCCCCAGCGTTTTTTGAAGTCACCGGGCAGACGGCGAGACCAGTGGATACCTCCGGCGGGGGCCAGGTGAGGTTCGTCAGTGAAGATGCCAGGGAGGCGTTTGCCAAAATGTTCTCCCAGCTCTCTGCGATACGCATCCAGAGTTATCGCTATGAATTTCTCTGTGACTCCGGGAGCGAGAAGATCGACGTAATACTTTCCGCCATACCACCCTCCTGATGGCGCCTGTCGAATCGAACCTACGAGGTATCGCCCTTCGGGCAGGGCTTGGCCTGCTTTAGCTTTTTCTGTAACATTCTCGAAGCCATTGTCGGTTAAACGATAGACAGCCAGGGTGTTTTCATCGGGCTTTGGGGGGCTTTTTACCTCGGAAAAGCGGAGCCCGAGACCTCGCGATTCGGGCATAGCCTCTGGCACAAGTCCGCCGGCAAAGCCGGATGGATAGGAGTTTTCGTCGTAAATCCATACGTTCATATCGAGCCGCTCGGCCTCTTTTAAGGCTATTTTCCAAAGCCGAAACCAGTCGTCCGAGAGGTATGGCGTCATAAGACCCGGTCTCGGATGTACGAAGACCTGCATTACTTTCTGGCCTGCCAGGTCGCGCATTGTGGAAACGATTTGCTCTTCGGTGAGCATATCGTTCCAGACCCAGAGCGGTGCGGAGCTATACTCGCGGGGCGGATCGGCAAACATGGCTTTGACCTGGGCCGAATTGACAGCTTGCGCATTCTGAGCGGAACCTTTGGGCCTCATTGCTTTCGGTTCGGCGCAAGATGTCAAAAACACAACCATTGCCGTTAGCAGGACTATTGATACAGCTTTTCCTCGATTCATCTTATGTCTCCCAAAATATTGTTCACTTGAGCCATTCGTAAAGTTCGTAGTGGTGCTTGTTCATTCCCAGTTTTTCATATACTTTCTGTGCAGGCTCGTTCTGCTTATCCACATAAAGGCGCAGGCCAGCCAGATCATGTGACTGCTCCACCTGTTTTTTCAAATTCCGGAACATTTTACCAAACACACCCCTTTTGCGGGCATGGGGAATTACATAAAGTGAATGTATCCACATAACCGTCGCATTCCTCCAGTCGCTCCATTCCGGTATTGCCAGGAACACCGCCAGGAACTTGCCATCTTCTTCAGCCACCCAATAGCTGCCCCGCTGCGGCTGCTGAAAGACACCGCGGACTCCCTTTGTCACTACTTGCTTATTCAGTTGAAGCCCTTCGGTCTCATGGGCCATCTGCAATTGCAGCTCGACGATACGTTCGGTATCACTCAGTTTTCCTTTACGAATCTCAATCATTACAGCGTGCCTATTATCTTTTAATAATTATTTAATTTCGATATTACCACAGCCAAAAAAATTATAATTTTGATTTTTTGGCCTTTTTGGGGTCATAGTTGGGATTCGGCGTCATCATTTGTGCGCCTACTCTTTTTCGCCAGTTTGCCAACAGTTTTTTTAACTGTTCGGTTTTTCTCGGCATTTTTTTTGATAAGTTGTTTTGCTCTGCGATATCTTGTTTTAGATTGTAAAGCTCGAACCTGTTGGAAGGTCCGGAGATAGTTTCATCGAACCATTCGAGGAGTTTATAATCGCCCATGCGGACAGCTCCGCCGGGGCCGATACTGCTGGAATGATAATGTGGATAGTGCCAGTAAATCGCGCGGGCGTTCAGGGGGCCGGTTTGGAGGAGAAGGGGCAGCAGGCTTAGCCCGTCGATTGATTTTGGGGCCTTGTTCTTAAGGTCGAGGATATCCAGAAAAGTCGGGAAGAAATCCACACTCGTTACAGGTTCACTGCAAGAGCTGCCCTTTTGTACCACGCCGGGCCAGCGCACGATTAGAGGTTCTCTTATGCCGCCTTCATATAAATTCGCTTTGCCGCTGCGCAGGGGGGTCTGTTTTGCCGACTTTTCCAGGCCGCCATTGTCACCGAAGAAGACGACAATAGTATTATCAGCAATATCAAGTTCATCGAGCTTTGCAAGTAACTTACCAACACTGTCATCCAGGTCCTCAATCATTGCTGCGACTATTGGATTGTTCTGAGGTAAATTTGCGCCGGGTTTGTTTTTATATTTATCGAGGAGCTTTTTCTTTGCGAGAATCGGCGAGTGTATTGTGTTGTGGGTGACATACAGGAAAAATGGGTTGTCTTTATTGTTTTGGAGAAACTCAAGCGATTTTTCCGTAATTATTTCCACGTTATGAGCATCACTTTCGGGGTCATGCTTCGAAGAGGGCTTGTAAGTGACAAAAGATTCATCGAAGCCCTGCCTTCCGGGATTGTAGGGCAGGGACTGGGGCGGTTTTTTTGCAATGCTAAGGTGCCACTTTCCGAAGCTGGCGGTTGTATAGCCGGCGGTTTTGAGGACCTCGGCAATGGTTATTTCTTCAAGGGGCAGGAATTTTTGCCAATCGGGCTGTTTGTATTTATCGTAGGGGAAGCTGCCGCCTGCGAGAAAATCGGTAAGGTGCAGACGGGCGGGATACTTTCCGGTCATAATGCTGGCACGGGTTGGCGAGCAAACCGGGCAGGCGGCATAGGCATCGGTAAATTTCATGCCTTCCGCGGCTAAGCCGTCTATGTAGGGGGTCTCATAGTATCGACTTCCATAACAGCCTAATTGAGACCAGCCATAATCGTCGGCGAGGATAAAGAGGAAATTCGGCTTCTGATTACCGGCCTTGGTAAAACCTGATGAGCCGGTTGAGCATCCGGGCAGTGTTAACGCCGCGGCACTAAAGACTGTTGATTTGAGAAATTGTCTGCGGTTCATTCGGTTAGAAATCATTTTTTTTTATCCTGGAATTATATATCTACTGTCCGGGCAGGGGCCAGTTCTCCGAAGGGGTTCTTGCAGACTTCATTAAATCTTCAATTTTTGCTACGATTTGGGGATGCTGAGCAGCCACGTTGTTCTGCTCACCGATATCGTTTTTCAGATAGTAAAGCTCAATGGGTGAGTTTGGCTTCTTTGCCACGTTCTGGCGAATTCCTTTCCAGTCGCCCATGCGAACAGCCTGCCTTTTGCCCTGCTCATGAAATTCCCAGTAAAGAAACTCGTGCTTTTTCTGTTTCGAGCTTTGGCCGAGCAGCGTTGGAACCATAGAGATTCCGTCGATGCCTTCCGGGCTTTTTACGCCAGCCAGGTCGCAACAGGTCGGCAGGAAATCCCAGAACGCCGAGATATGGTCGGTAACTGAGCCGGCCTTTATTTTGCCGGGCCAGCGTGCAATCGTGGGGACACGTATTCCACCTTCGTACAATGCTCGCTTGTAGCCTCGCAGGGGGCCGGAACTGTTAAAGAAAGTCGGGTCTGCACCACCTTCTTTATGCGGACCGTTATCGCTCGAAAAGAACACGAACGTATTATCATCCAGCTCAAGTGCCTTAAGTTTGGCCATGAGCCTGCCGATGTCGCCGTCCATTCGCGTTATCATCGCAGCGTGGCCTTTCCGGGGCTCGGACCAATCCTTATCGGTATATGGCCCATGCGATGGTACTTCCATACCTTTATTTCCGGCTTCGTTGTTCGCATGAGGAATTGTAAGGGCCAGATATAAGAAGAAAGTCTTGTCCTTGTTCTTTTGGACAAAGCGCAGGGCCTCTTCGGCAAACAAATCGTGTGAATACTCAATCTTTTTTGTTGCGACCCCGCCCGGAGTTCGGTCACGACCGGCGATAATGTGGTTGACCTCGTTTTTAAGCTCGACCTTTTGCTGGTTGCGCCAGAGATATTTCGGGTAGTAGTTATGTGCATGTCTCTGGTTGAGATATCCGAACCAGTAATCGAAGCCCTGCCTGTTGGGGATGCCGGTACTGTCAGGTTCGCCCAGACCCCACTTGCCGATGATCCCGGTAGTGTAGCCGGCCTGTTTGAGCAGCTCGGCAACAGTAACGTCCGAAGGCCGCAGCGGAATTCTTGCGTTACCGCGAACCAGCGCGTGTCCGGTGTGCAGGCCCGTCATTAAACAGCAGCGGGACGGCGCACAGACGGTGCTTCCGGCATAGTGGTCGGTAAATCGCATACCTTCGACGGCCAGCCGGTCTATATTCGGCGTTTGGATAGTTTGCTGTCCAAAGCAGCCAAGGTCTCCATAGCCCAGGTCGTCGGCAAGTATAAAAATAATATTAGGCCGTTTTCCTTTTATGCCGGCTGTCCGGCTCTCAGAAGCGCAGCTCGGCAGCAGTGAAGC
>CBDURK010000269.1:0-4571 GCA_965369645.1 uncultured bacterium
TTCCAGGTTCGAGTCCTGGTCGGGTAGGTTTTTGAATGATTAATTATAAATGATTATTGATTAAATAAAGACTTCACGCTCAGGACAGGTAAGGTTTTATGGCTGAAAGAGTTGCGATAATTTTAGCGGCAGGTGTGAGCAAGAGGATGAACACCCGCATAGCAAAGGTGCTGCACGAAGTATGCGGGCGACCTATGCTGGCATACGTGCTCGATGCCTGTCGTAAAGCCGGGATTTCGAAGATGTATGTCGTTGTCGGCTTTTCATCCGAGCAAGTGAAAAAGCGATTTTCAGAGGCCGAGGATGTCGTATGGGTGCAGCAGGACAAACCTTTGGGCACAGCTCATGCGGCCTTGTGCTGCAAGGAACATCTAAAGGATTTTGAGGGTGAGACGCTGATACTTTGCGGCGACGGGCCTTTGATAAGATCCAAAACATTAAAGAAACTTTTTGAGAAGCATGAGTCGGGGCAGTCGGCGGCAACATTAGCAACCGCCCTGCTGGATAAGCCGAGGGGGTACGGGCGGATAATACGTGATAGATACGGCAATATTCAGGGTATCGTCGAAGACAGCGACTGCACAGAAGCACAGTTAGCTATCAAAGAAACGAATCCGAGCAATTACCTGTTCAATAATAAAATCCTTTTCGAAGCCCTGGAGAATGTAAAACCTGACAATGTCAAAAATGAATATTATTTGACCGATGCGGTCTCCGGTATCATTGGAACCGGTCATAAGGTCGAAGCGATTACGGCGGTTTCTCCCGAAGAGGCGGTGGGTATCAACAGCAGAGAACAGCTTAGTGCAGCGAGTAAGATTATGCAGCGGCGTATTCAGCGGGAGCTAATGGAAAGCGGCGTAACGATAGTTGATCCTGGTAATACCTGGATTGACGCGAGAGCGGAAATCGGACAGGACACTGTTATCGAGCCGTTTACATATATTCACGGGGAGGTCAAAATCGGCAGGGACTGCCGAATCGGGCCTTTCGCTTATCTGAGGCACGGAACGGTTTTGAAAAATGATGTTGTATTAGGCGTTTATACGGAACTTAAAAATACGACCCTGTCTGATAGCGTCCGAGTCCGACATCACAGCTATCTGGGTGATGCCACCGTGGGTGAAAAAGTTAATGTCGGGGCCGGGACGATAACGGCCAATTTCGACGGAGAAAAGGTCTGTCATACAGAGATAGGTGATAACTGCTATATCGGTTCCGGTGCAGTACTTATAGCGCCGCTTGAAATAAAAAACGACTCACATATAAATGCGGGAACAGTGGTTTCGCAAGAAAGTGTAAACGAATTGGGTGGAAAGGCTTTGAAAAATGTTTCTAAGTGATAACCTGAAGATATTTTCCGGCAGCAGTAATCCTACATTGGCGAATGATGTTTGCAAATACTTAGGAATTCCAGTTGGCGGCGCACATATAGAAAGGTTTCCGGACGGCGAAAAGGCCATCCGGGTCGAGGACGATGTTCGCGGTCGAGACTGCTTTGTTGTGCAGTCAACGTGTAAGCCTGTTGACGAGCATTTAATGGAGCTTTTGATTTATTTAGACTGCCTGCGAAGAGCCAGCGCCAGCCGTATTACAGTGGTTATTCCATATTTCGGCTATGCCCGACAGGACAGGAAAGACGAAGGACGTGTACCCATTACAGCGAAACTGGTGGCTAATCTTATAACGACCGCCGGAGCCAGCAGAGTATTGGCGATAGACCTTCATGCCAATCAGTTGCAGGGCTTTTTCGACATACCGGTCGATCATCTGACGGGGGAGCTTGTATTGAATAAGTATTTCAGGGACAAGAAGATTAATAATCTGACGGTTGTTTCGCCGGATGTTGGCAATATGAAGATGTCAGCCAGATATGCGTCGAACCTTGGTGGAGAGTTGGCGATTGTTCATAAAAAACGAGTGAGCGGCAGCGAAGTGGAGGCCAATGAGATTATAGGTGAGGTCGAAGGCAAAAATATCCTGATGTGCGACGATATCATTGCCACAGCAGGTACAATGTGCAGTGCGGCGAGTCTGCTTAAAGAGCGCGGAGCTGAAAAAATATATATCAGTGCCACACACGGAGTTTTTGCAACGCCAGCATTCGAACGGCTGGAGCAGGCACCGATTGACGAAGTAGTAGTCACAGATACAATACCCCTTACTGAACGGGCACAAGAGGTTGAAAGTATCAAGGTATTAAGCGTAGCATCTATGTTAGGTGAGGCGATAAAGAGAATTCACAGGAACGAATCAATAAGTAACTTGTTTAACAATATTTGAACAGGATAAAGGACAAGGTATCCCAATTTGCGAGAAGCTGCCGTCAATGGGATCCATTTGAGGTAAGAAGATTATGGCAAAAACAACGCTTTTGAAAGCAGAAATTCGAGAACATACCGGTACAAATGCCGTCAAAAAGGTACGAAAGGAAGGCAGGATACCTGCTATTGTGTACGGGCATAAGAAGACCCCGGTAGCCATTTCGTTAGATGCACATAACTTCGTAGAAGTACTGCATCACGGACAAAGGCTGATAGATGTTCAAATCGACAAGAAGAAAGAAAAGATCATTGTCAAAGACCTGCAGTATGATTATTTAAGTAAGAACATCATTCATGCCGACCTGATGCGGGTTGACATTACCGAAGCGATTAAAGTGAATGTTCCCATTGAACTGAAAGGCGCAAATACTGCCAAGGGCACACACGAAGGCGGCATTATAGAAGAACACGCAGGTCATCTGGAGATTGAATGCAGGCCAACTGACATCCCGGAGGCTATCGTCGTATTGGTTAAAGAAGTTGGAGTCGGCGATTCTTTACATGCCAGTGATATAACTCTTCCTGAAGGAGTGAAACTCCTCAGCCCGCCTGAGACGCTCCTTGTTACCTGTCATTTAGTTGCCGCGGCCAAGACGACCGAACAGGTTGAAGAGGAAATACCGACTACACCTGAGGTTATTACCGAGGCCAAGACACCTGAAGAAGAGGGTACAAAAGCTCCGGAAGACAAGAAATGATGAGGCCATTAGGGCAGAATTGAACTATGGGCGATATGAAAATTGTCGTCGGCCTGGGTAACCCTGGCGATGAGTATGTAAATACGCGACATAACATGGGATTTAAGGTAATAGATTCTGTGTCGAAGTTGCTGAATATAGAAGTAAAACAGAGAAAGTTCGGCGGACATTTCGGTTCGGGCGAATTTTCCGATAACAAGTTAATATTGTTAAAGCCGTGGCAGTTTATGAACCGCAGCGGTCAGGTCGTAGCAACAGCGTCGGGTTTTTATAAGCTTTCCGCTGGAGACCTGCTGGTGATAACGGACGATATGGACCTTGAGCCCGGGCGGATTCGAATCAGGGCTAAAGGGTCTGCCGGAGGGCATAATGGCCTGGCAGATATTATCGAAAAGCTCGGTACAAATGAGTTTGCCCGTTGCCGAATCGGTATTGGCCGCAGTAGAGAAGATAATGCTGTGGACCATGTTCTCGATAAGCCGGCAAAAGAAGAAGAGCCATTGCTGGCAGAGGCAATAGAGAGGGCGCGAAAAGCAGTATTTTGCTGGATAGAAAACGGCACAGAAAAAACAATGAACGAATTTAACAGGTATGATGATTAATCAAAAACGACTTGTGTGTATGTAATAAAGTTAAACAGATAATTTGATAAAGAATGATAGATTATATCGGGAGGTAATTAACTTGGAAACCATAGCGAAGAACAAATTATACGAAGGGATGTTTCTTATCGATTCAGCTCTGACCGGTTCAGATTGGGACGGGATTATCGCAGGCATCAGAACAATACTTGAAAAGGCTGAGGCTGAGATCATTTCGATAACAAAGTGGGACGACAGGAGGCTGGCCTATGATATTAAACGAACGAGCAGAGGGACGTATATCCTTAGTTATTTCAGGGTCGATGGCGGAAAAATACAGGATATCGAAAAATCCGTTCGGCTCTCAGAGAAAATTATACGTGTCCTGATTCTCAGCGGCGATCAGCTCAGTCAAGAGGATATCGAGAAAGATACTCCCGCTTCGAAACTGGAAAAAGAAAAACAAGAAAGCAAGGAAAAGACAGAGGAAACTCCAGCAGAGACAGTAAGCCCGGCGAAAGAGGTTGTAGAAGCCGAGAAGGCCGAAGAAGCTGAGCAAACAGAAGAGAGTAAACAGATCCCGGCAGAAAAAACTGAGGATTTGCAGGTGGCGGATGTAAGCCCAGTGGCGGATGTAAGCCCAATAGCGGACGTAAGCCCGGTTGAGGACGTAAGTCCAGTGGCGGAAGATGTAACAGAAAAGCAGCCGGAACAGGACCAGGTCGAAGGTTCCGAACAAGCTGAAGAAAAAGAACAACTATAGCTTAAAGTTTGCTCTAATGGCAGAAGTGCAGCCGGATAAACAAATTTTAAGTTGAAGCAGAAAGAAGAGTGTAAGCATGGCTAATCTAAACAAAATTTTGCTGATGGGCCGTTTGACCCGTGACCCGCAGTTGTCATATACACCAAACCAAACGCCGGTGGTTGATTTCGGTCTGGCTATTAATCGGAACTGGAAAGGTCAGGAC
>CBDURK010000270.1:0-4570 GCA_965369645.1 uncultured bacterium
GACCACCCATAACTATCCCAATAATGAATTGTCAATAATCGATAATCAATTTTTTAAGAGCAGCCCATGGAATTGCCGCAGTTGTAGCATTTGTAGCATGTGCCGTTACGGACGGTGATTGAGCCGCATACGTCGCAGGCTGGGGCGTCGCCGGTGAAGTGTGAAAACTGGGCGTTAAACTGCTCTAAAGTCTTCATCTCAGTTTGTAAGGGTCCGGAGTTTTCCGTAATTGCTGCGCCGACGAGAGCACTGATTCGGCCGGCAGGGTCGGTGGACTCTTTTAGAAGTGCAGCTCCCTTGGAAGGAACTCCTAACGGAGTGGATATAATTTTCGGCTCTGAAGATGTCTGCTTGGCCGACCTTAAAGACGAAAGAGTTGGTTTTTTGATAGCGAAGGCCTGTGCCTTGATTTTCGTTTCGGTTTTTGCCTCGGCAATTTTCTTTGCGAGGTCTTTTGTCTTTTCCACTACTTCTCTGGCGGTCGTTGTATTTTTGTTGTCCGGCAGGCCGGACATCGCCGTTCTGTTGGGAGTATTTTTGTCGGCGTAGCCTGGCATAAACTGACAGCCAAGCCAGCAGAAAATATAATCAATCAGGCTTTTTGCAAATGGAATGTCTCTGTTCGAGGTCATCCCTGAGGGCTCAAATCTTGCGTGACGGAATTTGTCCACCAGGGTGATTAAAGGCACGCCGTACTGTAATGCCATCGAAGTACAGGTGCCTATAACATCCATAAGACCACCAACGGTGCTGCCCTCCTTGGCCATAGTGATGAACAACTCACCAGGCTGAGCATCCTCATACAGCCCCACCGTCAAGTAGCCTTCATGTCCTGCGACAGAGAATTTGTGCGTAATACTGTGTCTGGTATCCGGCAGGCGGCGTCTGAACGGCCTGGCCGGAGGGGATGCCTCGGCGGGTGCTTTTGCCTTGGTATCCTTGTGCTTTGTGGTAGAGACCGGCTGAAGCTTTTTCGAGCCGTCACGATATATGGCAACCGCCTTTAATCCGAGCTTCCATCCTTCTATATAAGCGGCGGAAATACTTTCGGCGGTACTTTCCTCGGGCATATTGATGGTTTTGCTTATGGCGCCTGATATAAAGGGCTGTACCGAAGCCATCATTTGCAGATGCGCCAGATAATTGATAAAGCGTTTGCCGTTACGCGGCTTAAAAGCACAATCGAAGACCTGCAAATGGTCCGGATTGAATTCTTTGGCACCCTCGATAGTGTCATTTTCATCTATGTAGTCGCAGATGGATTTGACCTCATCGGCGCTGTAGCCGAGCCGCTCAAGGGCCATCGGTACGGTCTTGTTGACAAGCTTAAGCATTCCGCCGCCAGCCAATAATTTATACTTAACCAGTGCTATATCGGGCTCGATACCGGTCGTGTCACAATCCATCAGGAAACCAATAGTGCCCGTCGGCGCGAGTACGGTAGCCTGGGCATTTCGGAAGCCGACCTTTGAGCCTGTGTCAAAGGCCTGGTCCCAGGCATCCTTGGCGGCGTTGCGCAGGTAGTCCGGGCAATGGGTTTCCGGGACATCATAAGCGTGCTTGCGGTGCATGTTTATAACCTTGAGCATCGCGTCGCGGTTGTTGGCGAATTCCTCGAAAGGCCCTTTTAATCCGGCTATTTCGGCGCTGGCGGTATAGGCGGTTCCGGTCATCACGGCACTTATCGCTCCGCCGATTGCGCGTGCCTGGTCGGAATCATAAGGAAACGCCAGGCTCATCATAAGAGAGCCGAGATTGGCATAGCCAAGCCCGAGCGGGCGGTATAAATGACTGTTGACGGCAACTGCCTTGTCGGGATAACTTCCGTTATCAACTAAAATTTCCTGAGCAATGATGAATATCCGAATTGCCTTTTTGAAACTGTCAATATTAAAAGAAGCGTCTTCGTTTCGGAACTTCAAAAGATTCAGTGAAGCCAGATTGCAGGCCGAGTCATCGACGAACATATATTCACTGCATGGATTCGAGGCGTTAATCGGCCCGGAATTCGGGCAGGTGTGCCAGCGGTTGATTGTGCTGTGGTACTGGAGGCCCGGGTCTCCGCAAATCCTCGTACCTTCGGCAATCAGGTCCATCAACTCGCGTGCCGAATGCTCCTCCATCTTCTCGCCGGTCGTTACAGAGTAAGTGGTCCAGGTGTCTTCTTTTTCGACGGCCTGCATAAACTCGTCGGTTACGCGGACCGAAAGATTGGAATTCTGAAACATTACACTGCTGTATGCCTCGTTGTTGTGGTCTTTGTCGTAGCCGGCCTCGATAAGCGCCCAGGCCTTTTTCTCTTCTTCGGTTTTGCAGGTAATGAATTCCTTAATATCAGGATGTTCAACCTTTAGCGATTGCATCTTTGCGGCTCGCCGGGTTTTCCCGCCGGATTTGATTACGGCCGCTATCTGGTCATAGACCCTCATGAAGCTCAAAGGCCCTGAAGGTTTGCCGCCGCCCGATAATTTTTCTTTACTGCTTCGCAGGGTGGAAAGGTCGGTCCCTGTTCCCGAGCCGTGCTTGAAGAGCATTGCTTCGCTGGTTGCCAGTCGCATTATGTCCTGCATCGAGTCCTGGACAGACTGGATAAAACAGGCTGATGACTGCGGATATTCGTAACTGTTCTCACAGGGAACCGCGGTATCAGCTTTGGGATCCCAATGGAAATTGTGCTTGCTGCCGGCAACGCCATAGACATCCAGAAGGCCCACATTAAACCATACGGGTGAATTAAACGCTCCATATTGATTGACGCATAACCATGCCAATTCGTTGTAGAATACCTCGGCGTCTTCGTCGGTGGCAAAGTAGCCGTCTTTTCTGCCTCGGTCGGCGATTGCTTTGCAAACCCGGTGTACAAGCTGTTTTACGGAATGCTCTCGCTGTCCGGTTTCGATATCACCATAAAAGTATTTGCTGGCCACAACCTTTGTCGCCAGTTGACTCCAAGAAGTCGGAACTTCGATATTATCCTGTTCAAATATTGCCTGTCCATTGTCGTCGGTAATTTTTGCCGAACGTTTTTCCCATTCGAGCTGGTCGAAGGGATGTACTCCCGGGGCCGAAAAGAAATGCTTCATCTTTAAACCCCTTGATTCGTCTGTATTTACAGCCGTTTCCGGTCGTGTTTTCTCTGTTGAGAAAGGATTCTCGGGGTCGAACTTGTACGGCATTTAACGCCTCCCTGCGAAAAAAAGGACCACAATATATAGTAAAATGACCGGGAATTAAGCAAGATATAGTGTTAATACCCATAAGAAACAGTATCGGCAAATTACTGATATTTTGATAAAGTGTAAAGCCCAAATTTTGAAATTTTCTGATAAAATTTTTTGTCTTGTTCTTAGTCCTTGTAGTTACTGAATCTATGAAGAAAAATATTTTTTGTTGGGGTCAATCTATTTTAGATAACTTAACAATGATGTTAAGATAAAGATATGTCAGCTAAAGGAAATAGAAAAATTGAGTCGATTCGTGAAAAGATCAGGAGTTTTCCGGCCGGACCGGGACTCTATTTTATGAAGGATTCCGGGGATAAGGTCCTTTATATCGGCAAGGCCAAAAACCTGCGCAGCCGAGTTTCCAGCTATTTTCAGCCGGGAGTTGACCTTATTTCATCACGCGGGCCTAAAATAGTTGAAATGCTCTGTAAGGTCGAAACGGTTGACATTCTCGAAACCCCGAACGAAGTCGATGCAGTGCTTAAAGAAGCCCGTTTAGTTAAAGATATCCGTCCGCCCTATAATACAGACCTTGTTGATGATAAAACGTTTCCATATCTGGAAATCACCAGCAGGGAAGATTTTCCGGGCGTCTATATCACGCGGAAACCCCGCCAGAAAGGCAGCAGGTTATTCGGACCTTTCACCAGTGCAAAAGACCTGCGGGGGGTATTAGTAGTATTACAGAAGATATTCAAGTTTCGAACGTGCAATCTGAATATCAGCGAAGACGACAGTAAGCGGAGGTTCTTCCGGCCATGTCTTTTATACAGCATAAAACAGTGTACCGCTCCGTGCGGAGCCAAAATTGACAAGCACGAATACAAAAAAATTGTTACAGACCTTGTAAAATTCCTGCGTTCGAAGCGTTCGATTATCCTTCGCCAGTTAAGAAAACAAATGGCAGAGGCATCCGAGGCGTTTAAATATGAAAAAGCCGCAATGTTCCGCGACCGCATTCGACTGATTGAACGTCTCGACCAACGGGGCACACCTGATGAAAATGTTCAGCCGGAGGTCTTTGCCGCAGACCCTACCGAGGCCCTCATAAAACTGCGAGAAGTGCTGCAAAGATCTGAGCCGGTTCGGATTATCGAAGGAATTGATGTAGCTCATATTTCAGGGGCAGAGGCTGTCGGCTCATTGGTTAAATTCATAGATGGCAAGCCATTCAAAAGCGGCTATCGAAGGTTCAAAATAAAAACCGTCAAAGGTATCGACGATTATGCAATGATTGCAGAGGTGGTAAAACGCAGATACAAATATGCCCTGCGCGGAGAAGAACTCTGGCCCGACCTTATTCTAATTGACGGCGGCCTTGGGCATCTTAGAGCCGCTGAAAAAGC
>CBDURK010000271.1:0-4548 GCA_965369645.1 uncultured bacterium
TACCGGCTCGACAGCCTATTCACTTTCCGCAGGAGGTCCGATTGTTCATCCCGAAGTCCCTGGCATCATAATTACCCCGATTTGCCCTTTTACACTGACCGTTCGTCCTTTGATAGTTCCTGATTCTGTACGCATGAAAATCGAATTTGAAGAAAAGTCTTCGGATATCATTCTTACATTTGACGGCCAGGCCGCCCTGGAAATAAATAATAATGATACCATCATAATTCAAAAGGGGCTTCACCCTGTAAACATGATAATGATGCCCGATCAGAATTATTTTGATGTGTTGAAAGCTAAGCTAAGGTGGAGCGGCGCGCGTATGTAAGCGCGAAGTGTGAACGAGTTGTTAAAAATAGCTTGCAGGCTGTAACCAAAAGGGGTACGATTGTATCCAATATGAGTACAATAATTAAAACTGACAGTTTGTCTGCCACTCTTTTCGGAAAGACCCGACGGGCGGTTTTGGCCTTACTGTATAGCCACGTTGAGGAATCCTTCTATATCCGCCAGATTGCCCGCACAGCCGGAGTTGGCCTGGGTGCTGTGCAACGGGAATTAAAGAAGCTTTCCGAAGCAGGTATTATCCGGCGGACAGTGCGTGGGCGGCAAATTTATTACCAGGCCAATCCGGAGTGTCCGGTTTATGCCGAATTGAAAAGTCTGGTGGTCAAAACGGTTGGTGTTGGCGACGTGCTGAGAGCAGCTTTAGTACCTCTGGCAGATCGTATCAATGTGGCCTTTTTATTCGGTTCCATGGTAGGAGGAGGCGAACGCTCAAGTAGCGATGCGGATGTTATGGTTGTAGGTGATATAACATTCGCCGAAGTTGTTTCAGTATTAGGTCGTGCACAGGAAACGGTTCGCCGGGAAATCAATCCCCTTGTTTATCCTCCCGAAGAGTTCCGATTCAAATTGGCAGCAGATCATCATTTCCTGAAACAGGTTCTGGAAGGCTCTAAATTTTTTCTTATTGGAGATGAGTATGAGCTTGCAAAACTGGTTGAATAACGGCTGGTTGACAGAACATCGGACAAGCTCGCAAGAAATCGCTGCCTTGCTTGCAGTGGCAGATCGTGATCTTTCAGATTGCAGAACGTTTGGGCTAAGTCCGGATTGGCAGTTGAATATAGCCTATAACTCCGCCCTGCAAACGGCAACAGCCGCTCTTGCCGCTTCAGGCTATCGTGCCGTGCGAGAAGCTCATCATTACAGGGTTATTCAATCTCTTGCTCATACTATAAAGGCTGATGCCGGCTTGATTGCTTTGTTCGATCAGTTTCGAAAGAAAAGGAATATCAGCGGTTATGATCATGCCGGTATGATATCCAACCAGGAAGCTAAAGAGATGGTAGACCTTGCAAACCGTCTTCGCCAAGAGGTTGAAGAATGGCTTTATGAAAACCATCCGAATTTAATGAAAAAATAGAAATTTATTAATTAATGGATGTTCCGAAAGAGTCCCCACTAATTTACGGAAACGTTTGAAAGGTTATAGAAAGTGTCGGCTCCTGAAGAAATACATAAACTCGTTGAGCGCTTTGAGCGTAATCTTGATGCTTATCGGTCAGGCAAATACAACGAGGCTCAGGTTCGACAGGAATTTATCAACCCCTTCTTTAATGCTCTCGGTTGGGATATTTACAACAAGCAAGGCTATGCGGAGGCTTACAAGGATGTAATCCATGAGGATGCGATTAAAGTAGGTAGCGTCGTAAAAGCCCCTGATTACTGCTTCCGCATTGGCGGAACACGGAAATTCTTTCTCGAAGCAAAGAAACCAGCCGTTAATATCAAGGAAGATATCAGCCCGGCCTACCAACTTCGCCGTTACGCCTGGTCAGCCAAGCTGCCGCTCAGTATTCTTACAGATTTTGAGGAGCTTGCCGTTTATGACTGCCGGATCAAACCGGTAAAAACCGACAGGGCTTCCAAGGCACGGACCTACTATCTGACATATACAGATTATATCGACCAATGGGACGAAATCGCTTTGATTTTCTCTCGCGAAGCGGTGCTTAAAGGTTCGTTTGATAAATATGTCGAGTCAAGCAAAGCAAAGCGTGGAACTGCCGAGGTTGATACTGCCTTTCTCGAAGAAATTGATCGGTGGCGTGAAATACTGGCACGCAACATTGCCCTGCGGAATTCCGGCCTTACGAGACGCGAACTAAACTTTGCCGTGCAATGTACCATCGACCGTATCGTTTTTCTGCGAATCTGTGAAGACCGCGGTGTCGAACCATACGGGCGGCTTATGTCTTTGAAAAACGGCACACAAGTCTATCAGCGATTGTGCCAACTTTTTCGGCAGGCCGATGATCGTTATAACTCAGGACTTTTCCACTTCAAAAAGGAAAAAGATAGCACCTCTTCCCCTGATGCCCTTACACTTGATCTCACAATTGACGACAAAACCCTCAAGGATATTTTTAAAAATCTCTATTACCCGGACAGTCCATATGAATTTTCTGTCTTTCAAGCAGATATTTTGGGGCAGGTCTATGAACGGTTTCTGGGGAAAGTAATTCGTCTTACATCCGGTAACCGGGCCGTCGTTGAAGATAAACCAGAAATCAAAAAGGCAGGAGGCGTCTATTACACTCCCACCTATATAGTTGATTACATCGTAAAACATACAGTCGGCGAGCTTGTTGATGGCAAAAAGCCAGGCCCCCGTGGAGCGGTGAGCAAGCTGAAAATTCTTGACCCGGCCTGCGGTTCCGGTTCATTTTTAATCGGCGCTTATCAGTATCTTCTTGACTGGCACAGGGATCAATATATAGCCGATGGCCCCGAGAAATGGGCCAAAGCGCGCAATTCTCGTCTTTATCAAAGAGACGGTGGTGACTGGCGACTTACTACCGATGAACGGAAGCGCATTCTTCTCAATAATATTTACGGTGTGGATATCGACCCTCAGGCCGTGGAAGTAACCAAGCTTTCACTTCTTCTCAAGGTGCTGGAAGACGAAAACTCAGCAACTATCAGAAAGCAGCTTGCCCTGTTCCACGAACGCGTCCTGCCTGACCTGGGAAACAATATCAAATGCGGCAATTCCCTTATCGGCCCCGATTTTTACGAGGGACAGCAGATGAGCTTACTCGATGAAGAAGAGATGTACCGCGTCAACGTCTTTGACTGGGAAGCGGAATTTTCCGAAATCATTGGGGCGGGTGGATTTGATGCGGTGATCGGGAATCCGCCGTATGGCTATGTGGTTCCTGCCATACAGCAAGGGTATTTCTCAAAGCATTATCAATATCAAAACCATCAGAAAGACCTCTATTTACTGTTTTTTGAGAGATATGGATATTTTCTGAAGAATCATGGACTTATTGGAGTTATTGTGTCCAATACTTGGCTACAGTCCATAACTTTTCGGCGAATCAGACAGTATTTAACAACACACTATAATTGGCTGCGCATTCTGCATTTGCCTGACAAAGTCTTTCGAGCCGTTGTTGACACCCATGTTCTCATCTTCCAAAAGGCTGTCTCCCATGCCATGAAAAATGAGTATCTTTATGTTGATATCCGGCGTGGAGGTATGATTACTCCGAGCCATACTTTACCTTGGCAATATATTCCTCGTACTGGTGATCCGATAAATATTGTCGTGCCTATTGAGGGACAAAAACTATTTCGTAAAGTTCAAGACAGATCATCACAGTTGTTGCAAATTTGCAAAACATACAACGGCACCAAGCCATTTGAGAAAGGAAAGGGAAAACCGCCTCAGACTCAGCAGATAATGAAAGAAAAACCGTATGTTCGAGAAGGAACTAAGCCCGCCCCGACATGGTCACCACTCTTGCGCGGGAGCCTCATCCGTCGTTATGAAAATCTTTGGAAGTATAATTATTGGATTCTATACGGGCATTGGCTTGCTGCACCTCGTGATTCTGCCATATTTGATGCACCATTGAAAATTATGGTTCGACAGACCGGTGATTCGATTATCGCAACTCTTATTGAAAAAGGTTTTATTGCACGAGACAATTTACATATTCTTCTGCCTCGTAATATGAACTACGATCTTCGTTATATTCTCGGAATAATGAATTCTATATTGATAGACTTTGCTTACTCCTTTATAAATCCTGAAAAGGGGGAAGCATTGGCACAAATTAAAAAATATCACGTAGAGCAACTTCCCATTCGTACCATCAATTTCTCCGACCCCACCGACAAGGCCCGCCACGACCGGATGGTCGAACTCGTCGAACAGATGCTTGAGCTCAACAAACAACTGGCCGAAGTCAAGGAGCCCCAGACCAAAATCGTTCTCCAGCGCCAGATCGAAACCACAGACAGGCAGATTGACCGGCTGGTTTATGAATTATATGAATTGACGGAAGACGAAATCACGATCGTCGAAGGGCCATAAATCACAGGGGAGACGAGGGACATCCAGAAGTAAACAACCCAACTTCTATGTTCAGATACTTGTCCCAGTCCATTATATCCAGCACTTCATCAAACAGTTTCCTGTTTTTAGAGGTGTTTTCAGACGTTGACATATGGCATTTCTGTTTGTTAAAAATA
>CBDURK010000272.1:0-4535 GCA_965369645.1 uncultured bacterium
ATTGTGTGACAAGACCCATTCCACCAAAGAAATTAGCATTGGTGTTATTGACGCCGTCCACTACCGGATTAGTGGTCCATGCTCGCCAGATTTCAGGTGATATTCGATGTCAATACTTACGTGACATTTTCCAAAAAAAAGACTACCCCAATCCTGGGCTGAAATGACTCCTTATATATTGAAATACGGGTAATAAAATCGCAATAGTTTTAAGAGATAAAGCCTGGACATGCTCTGGGACCAGTCCCAGAATATCAGGTGAAAAGCGGAAAAGAGTCATTTCACTTTTGAGCTTGACATGGGAATAAATCCGGGTAGAATGCTCAATTTGTCTCGTATTGCGTACTGAGGATGTGGTAAGGCCCCATTGGATAGTAAAAACGTATATAACGGGGTAAATTATATCTCGAAAGAGATATTTTTTTTGATAAACAGGAAATAAAGTAAGGAGAATACAGTTGGGTTATAACTGCGTTGTACTGATTAAGCAGGTTCCGGACACCAAGAGGATTACGGGCGATGTGATGAACGACGACGGGACGGTGAAGCGGTCGGCACTTCCGGCCATTTTCAATCCGGAAGACCTTAATGCGCTGGAATTGGCTTTGGAGATAAAGGACCGGTTCGGCGGGCATATAACGGTTATTGCGATGGGGCTGCCGGCGGCAAGTGCGATTCTTCGCGATTCGCTGTTTCGCGGGGCGGACGAGGCGATTTTGGTAACGGACCGGCGATGCGCGGCGAGCGATACATTGGCGACGAGCTATATCCTCAGTTGTGCGGTGAAGAAATTAGACTATGACATCGTTCTTTGCGGGCGGCAGGCGATTGACGGCGATACGGCCCAGGTCGGGCCGCAGTTGGCGGAGAAATTAGACGTTACGCAAATTACATACGTCGAGGAATTGATAGAGCTCGACGGCAGAATGATAACGGCGCAGCGGAATATCGGTAACGGCTGGCAGCAGGTCAAGGCGGAACTGCCGGTATTAGTTACCGTAATGGGCGACGCGAATGAGCCGAGGGTTGCGGCGGCAAAGATGATGATGAAGAATAAAAAGGCACTTACGCCGTTCGAGGTAGAGGGAAAAATCAAGGCGGAGAATCAGGAGGCCGGAGAGGCGGATATTAAGGAGCTGTCGGAACATAAATGCAGCAAATTAGGAGAGAAAGGTTTGTTGATTAAGCAATGGGACCTGGATTTTCTTGAGGCGGATTTGAACTGGTGCGGACAAAGCGGCTCGCCGACAAAAGTGCATCGGATTCAGAGCGTTGTTTTATCGGCGAAGGAAAGTAAGGAAGTTGAGCCGAACGATAAGGGAATATCGGATATGATACACGAATTGATTGAAGAGAAGACGATAGCGTGAGGGTATCTAAATGATTATTGATTATTTAATGGATTCCTGCTTCCGCAGGAATGACAATTTTTAACAGATTCCTCGACTTCGTCCCCATGCATTCTTGCGAAAGCAAGAATGGGGACTCCGCTCGGAATGAGCCCCGCTAAAGAAATGCGGAGGCAAACGGAAAACGGAAGGCAGAGGACAGAAGATTGACGATGGACGACAGAATACGGAAGACAGATATTACGAGAGACAAGATATGATAGAAGTGAATAGAAAAGGTGAGGTTTGGGTATTTGCCGAGCAGCATAACGGGCAGTTAGAGGATACACCGATAGAATTGATGAGCAAGGCGCGGCATTTAGCTGATATTTTAGGTGTGCAATTGGCGGCGGCGGTATTAGGCGACAACGTCAAAGAGCTTGCGGGAAAGATGATACACTATGGTGCGGACAAGGTTTATTTGGTTGAGGACCCATTGTTAGGGGCGTATCAGACGAACAGTTATGCCAAGGTGATGTACGATTTAATCCATAAGTATGAGCCGCAGATTGTTCTTTACGGGGCGACTATAGCCGGGCGTGATTTGGCGCCGAGGATTGCAAGTGCAACGAAGGCGGGGCTAACGGCGGACTGTACCGATTTGCAAATCGGCGACCATAAGACGGTTAAAGACAAGAAGGTGCATAAGAACCTTTTGTTTCAGATACGGCCTGCCTTCGGGGGGAATATTATCGCGACTATTATAAACCACGACCGATGGCCTCAGATGGCGACGGTCCGCGAAGGTGTGATGCCGATGCCGGAAGCGGACACAGCACGCAGCGGTGAGATTATCGAAGAGAAGGTGGAATTGTCCCGGCAGGATTTGCCATTGGAAATTCTCGACGAGCATAAACGGGCGAAGAAGGTTGATTTGAAGGCTTCGAGGATAATCGTAGCCGGTGGAGCAGGGGTCGGCAGTAAAGACAAATTCAAGTTGATATGGGACCTGGCAAATTGCCTTGGGGCGGCGCCGGCAGCAACAAGGGCAGCGGTCGATTTGGGCTTTATAGACCACGACCATCAGATTGGGCAGACGGGGACAACTGTAAGGCCGAGTTTGTATATAGCAGTCGGAATCAGCGGAGCGATTCAGCACCAGGCGGGGATGTCGCAGAGCCAGAAGATTGTCGCTATTAACAACGATCCGGATGCACCGATACTCAATATCGCACATTATAAGATAGTCGGAGATTTGAATGAGGTCGTGCCGATTATGATAAAATCGATAAAGGAAAAAGGGATAAAAGATTAAGAAAGCGGAGGTGAGGCAAGCCCCACCCTACAATTAAAACATGGTGTGCAGTGCACACCCTACATGAATTTGAATTGATAACGAGAAACGATAATGGCAAATTTTTACAGGGACAATGACGATATACAATTTTTGTTCAGGCACATAGACCTTGGCAAACCGGCGGAAGTTTGTGAGGAGGGCTTTAAGTTCGCAAGCGAATTCGAATCCGCTCCGGCAGACGCCGAGGAGGCCATAGTGAATTATGATATGGTACTGGATTCGCTGGGCCAGTTATGCGGTGATTTTATTGCGCCGCGTGCAGAGAGCGTGGACAGACAGGGGAATATCCTTAACGAAGACGGCTCGGTGACTCGTGCCGAGGGGATAGATGGAGCCATAGAAAAACTCGGACAGGCGGAGGTTATGGGTTTTACGCTGCCCCATCGGTTCGGCGGTTTGAACTTTCCGAATATTGTTTATTCTATGGCCATCGAGATTCTTTCTCGTGCGGATGCGGCGCTTATGAATATATTCGGATTACAGGGAATATCCGAGACTATCAATGCTTTTGCATCGGAAGAAATAAAGCAGAACTATTTACCGGAATTTTCGGCAGGAAATGTGACCGGGGCAATGGTGCTGACCGAGCCGGATGCGGGTTCGGACTTGCAGGCGGTCAAGCTGCGAGCCTTTGAGGACAAGGACGGGAACTGGTTTCTGCACGGCGTGAAGAGGTTCATAACCAACGGCTGCGGGGAGGTGCTGCTGGTGCTTGCTCGCAGTGAGCCGGACAGAAGCGGAGGATTAGGGCTTAGTTTGTTCGTATGCAGATCTGGGCCGACAGTACATATCCGCCGGTTGGAGGACAAATTAGGTATTCACGGTTCGCCGACGTGCGAGATATTTTTCGAGAATACGCCGTGCGAAATAATCGGTGAGAGGCAGCGCGGCCTGGTGACATACGTTATGAGCCTGATGAACGGAGCTCGTATCGGTATAGCCGCTCAATCGATGGGAATTGCAGAAGCGGCTTTCCGCGTTGCGCGGGATTATGCTTCCACGAGAAAGCAGTTCTCGGTTGCCATCGAGAAGCTTCCGGCTGTTCGTGATATGCTGATTGATATGAAGGTATCAATAGAAGCAGGCCGGATGCTCTTGTATGAAACGTCACGGGTGGTTGATATGGAATTAGGATGCGCAAGGCAGCTTGAATCAAATCCACCGGAAGACAAAGCCCAGGCCAGGCAGCTCAAGAGAAAATCGAGAAAATACAGAAGATACGCGGCGATGCTGACACCGATGAGTAAGTATTATTGTTCCGAGATGTGCAACAGCGTCACTTATGATTCGATTCAGGTGCTCGGAGGCAGCGGCTATATGCGGGATTATCCCTGTGAACGTTTCGCACGCGATGCGAGAATTACAACCATTTACGAGGGGACAAGCCAGCTACAGGTGGTCGCGGCTGTTCGGGGAGTGTGCAGCGGGACAGCGGAGAAATTCTTAGACGAGCTTGCCGGTCAGGATTTTGACGAGAAAGTAAAAGATTTGCTCGAAACACTTGCCGCAGGGACTGAACAATTGAAAGAGTCGATTGCATACGTAAAAGAGCAAGGCAACGAATATATGGACCTTTACGGCCGGGCGCTTGTTGATATAGCAATAGATTTGATTAACGGTTATCTGTTCTGCGATCAGGCCAGTACGAAAGTCGATATACAGGTTCCTGTGGCTGAGGGCGGGCAGGCCGGCAACGGACAAACTGTTTCTGTAAAAGAACGCAAGGCGACAGTTGCACGCAGATATGTCACTAAGAACGCGCCGAAGATTGCAGCTTTGGCGGAGCTTATTCGCACCGGCGACAAATCAACATTCTCCGATTATGAGACTATGGTCGGACCTGTGCCTGT
>CBDURK010000273.1:0-4531 GCA_965369645.1 uncultured bacterium
CAAGCAATGAACCGCCTTGCGGCATTAGGCTTGTAGATATGTCTTTTAATACCATTGCCTCTCTTATTGCTGTAGCCCCTCCTGCGGTATGATATGTTAGCGCAGGGACTATCACTATCGCAAAGACCATTAAGGCACCCTGAAGCAGGTCCGTCCAGCATACGGCTAAAAAACCTCCCATGAAGGTATAAGCAATTATGACAAGGCCGCCGATGATTACCGCAACGTGATACTGAACATTAAAAGTCGATTCAAATAACAATCCCGTTGCTACAAGTCCGGAAGAGGCGTATATGGCGAAAAATATCAGTATTATTATAGCCGAGACGATTCTAAGCAGGCCGGTAGGGTCTCTGAAACGCGCCTCGAAGAAGCAGGGGAGTGTTATCGCGTTGGTTGTTTCGGTATATATTCTCAGGCGGGCCGAGACCAGCTTCCAGTTCAGGACTGTTCCGATGAAAAGGCCAATTGCAATCCAACTTTTTCCAATCCCGCTTAGGTAAATAGCGCCGGGAAGCCCCATCAGGAGCCAACCGCTCATGTCGGATGCCTGTGCCGAAAGGGCTGTGACCCACGATCCCATGCCGCGTCCGCCCAGGAGATAGTCTTCTATATTAGACGACCTTCGATAGAAGAAAAAGCCGATACCCAGCAAGACTATGAAATAAGCTATAAATGTATATAAAGTTGCTGTCGGCATCTTCTTGTGAAAAGTATAGAGGCTCCCTTTATGGTTGCGGAGGCAACTCTAATGCTGGAAATTCAACGTCGCTTGCCAGCCTGACCCATTCATTATTACCATACACTCCGGCTTTGCTGTAATCGAAGGGTTTGAATCCAATCTTTAAGGCAGGGGAGTTCGGCTTCAAGCGAAAATCATAATTTTCCGCATCGACGAACAGTGGGTCGGCAATAATCGAATCCGCATCGTGTCCGGTATTCTGCCATTGTGTCATTGTCATACCGGCAGGTTTCACCTGTTTACCGGATGTATTCCAATAGCAGTTGTCGTGCATACTTACTTTGACTTCCTTCCATCGGCCGGACATAAGGGGGCCCGTATTCCAATATACGATATTCTTCTCGAAGATAAACGACAGATGCTTTTCCACCCGCGTGGCCTGGAGCTGGTGGAGCTTGCTGAAAGCAAGGATGTTGTTACTAATGATATTCTCTTTGCCGTAGTGCTGATGGAAGCCACCTGTCCTGGTGTTATAGACGAGATTGTTTTTCATAACTATGCCGGTAGTTCCCTCGTCGGTATAAAGTCCCCAGCCGCCGTAGGAATACGAATATATGTCGTGGAAAACATTATTGGCGACGACAGTTCCTTGCGAAGGGCCGAGGGTATAAATACCGCCCATGTCGCTCAGTACGCCCCAGCCGATATGGTGTACGTGATTGAAACTGATGTTGTTGCGTTTACAAAGGCTGTCAGTATATCCCCATCGCCAGCCTATCGAAAGGCCGGTATAGAAAAAGTCTCCGATGTCGTTATGGGTGACGGCATTGTCTCCGCTTTGCCCGATCCAAATGCCCACCGCGGAAGTATATATCCTACCGCCTGAGCGAATGATATTATTATCGATGGTAATGTGATTCGTTCGGGATGGTTGATCGGGGCTAATCGAACCCTCGCCGATTCGTACGCCGCCAGCGCCTAAATCGTAAAGATAGCATCGCTCAAGCCGGTTGTCGCGGCAGCCCTTTCGAAACCAAACGCCGTAAGTCGCAATGTGGCTTACTTCGCAATCTTCTACTACTATATTAAGCGCCCCATCGGCCATGATGGCGGCTTCGGTGACATACGCAGCCTGATATGGGGCGTATCCGCCGGCAGGCAGAAGCGATTGATTGTGATGAAAAGCAAGACCTTTCAATTTGATATTTTCAACGAATTCTTTTGACTCGGGCTTTCCCTCGAAGATGACGAGTTTCTCAATCACCGGTGCTACGACATTTGCTTGAGAGATACTTTCGCCGGGCAGGGGCTTATAATATAGAGTGCCGCTGCGGGACAAGAACCATTCGCCGGGTGTATCCAGAGCCGCTTTGAAATTTTCCAAGTGAAAACGAGTATTTTTCGGCCAGCCGGAATAACTCTTGAGTTTCTCTCCTACGGTAATAATTTTGTTGGCTGACGTGTCTATCTCTTTCAAAAATCGGCGGCTTATACACCACTTATGATATGCAACCAACGTAACATCGTGAAGTTCATTGCTGTCAAGATTTTGTAATGGCGTCAGGCTTTTGCCCTGGACGAATGTGGTCCTTCGATATTTGTCTTTACTGCCCTTTATCAAGACTTCAGATGTATCGCCCATATAGTGGTAGAATTTATTTGGAGTACGAGCACGCACGGCTCTATGGCCGTTTACGAACAACTGCTCGAAATACCATTTACCGCTTGCGACTTCAGGAATATGAGTCTGCCAGATACCGTTTTGGCCTCGCTTGAAACCTTTAATTACCCGTCCTCCGGAGAATACCGGTTTGGCGCCGGCAGCCGTTTCGTAGGTGATTGGGCAATCTTTCGTCCCGCTGTCTTGCGGCGTTAGTATGAAAGGTTCGTTCAGGGTGTAAGTTCCGTCCATGACGACTACGCGCACCGGCTCTGTGATTGTTCTTCTCGATTTCAACCGCTGAATAGCATCCCTAGCGCCAGCTAAAGAAGCCACCGGTCCATTCGTGCGATTTCTGTTCGGTTTTTTCCGCCGCCCCGACCACTGGTCATTACCCTGGGTGGAAACGTATAGCGTAAGAGCCTGGGCACATTGGCATAAAAACAATGAAACTAAAACGCAGCAAAACAAAGACCTTAATCTTAAACCATGCCTTCTCATATCGTTTTATCTCCTCTTAATCATCGTTTTAAGCTGTAAGATTCTCCCATTCGATTCCGACTTTCTTGAGAGCGTATCCCAACTCACGCATGTAATCACCATAGCATGTCATCCAGTGGAATCCGGGCATGCGCTCGGCTAATTTTTGGCTGTCACAGGAAAAGCTAATGTCAATTTGCGAACGACAGACATCCATAAATGGTGAGTCGACAACCTTCCCAACAAGACCAACCCATCTCTTGATGAGAAAATCGGGAGCAATATTTGTTACTACCTGGCCTTTGGGCATTTCAACCTTTGGTGCTGCGCCATAGTCCGACTCAAAATGGGTCATTATCCTTGCAGGTTCACGTTTTTTGCCGTCCATCCGGCGTGGGGCCGTGCAATGGGCAAGTGTAATTAGCCCATCATGCGGATAAGTCGGGTCGTTTAGAAATACCGGCTTGCCCGAAATGCCAGCCATCAGGACGCCCGATGGTATCACAACAAAATCCGACTCGCAGTATATTTGGTATCCGGCATCATTCAATAAGCTCAGCGTCAAACAGGCGGATGTCTCAGCGAGCGGCATAATCGTACCCATACAACCATTGATAGTAAGTGCACTGCAATCAGCCTTTTTCATTATTCCTCGAAATACCTGCTCCAGCAGAAAAGCGTTGTCAACAAAATTACGTTTGGTTTCAAGTGTTGTGCCTGATGATCTGAGATATCTGCTTGCGCGATTGTGGGCACGCTGAACGGCAACATCATCAGCTCTCGCTTCTTTAATTAATTTGCCGAGTTCCTTATAAGAAAATGTCTGAATGTCGAACTTCCACTTTTTCTTAATATCCTTAAACATCTGAATCCGGATATCGTTTGGCTGTGCCCATGCTCCTGGGCCACCGATAGCTATTATTCTCGTCCCCTGTGTGTTGCGCAGGCCGCATAGTGCGCGCAGACGCCACATAATTTCATCCTGGCTGTCAATCACAACGTCGCCATCGTCGATTGTTTTAAGAGCAAGTGTATCGGTATGCTGGCGAAGGTAGCGAGGGCTGATTATCTCGTACCATAAATAGACGGGCCCTGACTTATGCCGGCAGAATAAGATAACGTCCTTGCCTGTCTTTGCCAGTTCATCGAATGTATCCATTCCGCCGCCTGCGGCATAAATGATAATCACATCGGCCTTATCTAAATCGTTCACAGATGCTACTTCACTTTTACTTCGTATTTTGCTGGCAGGTAGGAACTCGACCGGAAAATCAGCTTTGCCTCGTATATCACGAAGCTCGTTTTGAATCCGGGTTACTTCCTTTCTGGCATCCTGTTCGGTCTGGATACCGCCCCAACTGCGCCAACTGGATTGGTGCCGACGTTTTGGAATGCTATAAACAAGTATGGGCTTGACCTTCAGCGCACGGCGTTTCGGAACAGCATCATCCTTCTCAGCCGCCGATATAGCCGACCAGCTAAGGCCCGTAATAGCTGCACTGGCTAATGCAACTGAGCCCACACCTTGTAGAAAACCTCTCCGGCTGACGCCATTTGGCGAATCATGGCCTCCGCAGGGACAGCATGTGTGTCGGGGTAACTCTCTTTCATTATTGGATTTCACAGTCATAACATATCCTCCTTTCCAGGGATATTGGTTTTTGCTTACTCGGAAATTATAAACCAAACTCAGAGGATAAAAAGGAAAA
>CBDURK010000274.1:0-4510 GCA_965369645.1 uncultured bacterium
CTCTGCATCTTTGGCAAAAGAAAATATCAAATCCTCTCCGGATGCACCGATACTTTTTATATCATACTTACTAGCCTTGATTCTAAGCTCAGCCAAGTCCAGCAGCAGCTTTACCTCATCCGGCATCGGGCCGTAAACATCCGTTAATTCGCCCTTTATTTGCTTAAGGTCCTCGTCACCTCTTGCAACGGCAATCTTACGATAGGCATCCATCCGATGCCTGTTAACAGGTATATAATTTTTCGGTATGTACGTTGCAAATCCCAAATCGATAACCGCCGTCGGTATCGGCTCAACCAGCTCATCTTTTAATTTTCTAACGGCCTCGGTCAACAGCTCGCAATACATCTGGTATCCAACTATCTGGATATGCCCCGACTGCTCAGAGCCTAATATATTACCCGCTCCGCGAATCTCCAAATCCCGCAGCGCTATTCTAAAGCCCGCCCCTAAATGAGAATATTCTTCGATAGCCTTCAATCGCCTGGCCGCCAACGGCGTAATCGGCCGCGACTTCGGCATCAGCATATAAGCATAAGCTCGATGTTTAGACCTGCCTACTCTGCCCCGAAGCTGGTGAAGCTCCGCCAGACCAAACCTGTCCGCATCGTTTATAAAAATCGTATTGGCGTTCGGAATATCCAGCCCCGACTCGATAATCGTCGTGCACACTAATACGTCGGTTTGGCCCGTTACAAATTCTATCATCGCAGTTTCAAGCTCGCTCTTGCTCATCCGGCCATGTGCGATAGCAACCTTTGCGTCTTTGATCAGTTTCCGAATTTCCCACGCCTTTTTTTCAATCGTCTTGACCCTGTTATGCAGGAAAAACACCTGCCCCTGCCGGTTCATCTCCCTGTAAATTGCCTTTTTGATAAGCTCGTTGTTATAAGCGGTAACCGTCGTAACGATACTTCGCCTGTCCAGTGGCGGCGTCCCCAGCGAGCTTATATCACGCAGCCCCAGAAGCGACATATGCAATGTCCGGGGAATCGGCGTAGCAGTCATCGTAAGAACGTCAACATTTATACGCAGCCTTTTGAGCCGTTCTTTATGTTCGACTCCGAACCTCTGCTCCTCGTCGATTATCAAAAGCCCCAAATCCCTGAATCCGACGTCACCGCTGAAAAGCCGATGCGTCCCTATCAGAATATCCACCCTGCCCGCCTTCGCTCGGGCGATTATGTCTTTCGCCTGCTTTTGAGACTTGAATCGATTCAAAACCTCGATACAAACCGGAAAATCTGCGAACCGCTCGGTAAAAGTCCTGCCGTGCTGCACACACAAAATCGTTGTCGGCGTTAAAATAGCAACCTGCTTTCCGTTCTCAACCACCTTGAACGCCGCACGCATTGCAAGCTCCGTCTTGCCATAGCCCACATCGCCGCACAGCAGCCTGTCCATCGCCACGGCCTGCTGCATATCCGCTTTAATCTGGCCTATGGCTGTGTTCTGATCCGGCGTCTCCTGATAAGCGAACGACTCTTCGAACTCGGCCTGCCAGTTCGAATCTTCCTCGAATGCAATTCCGCCCGTCATCTGGCGATTCGCCTGAACATCGAGTAACTCAACTGCAAGGTCCCGTATCGAACTCGCAACTTTCTCTTTCTGTTTTTGCCATTTTTTCGAGCCGACCTTGCTCAACTTCGGATGTTTCGGGCTTGTACCAATATACTTCTGAACCAGCGCTATATTACGGACCGAAACCTGGATTTTAACGCCGTCCGCATATCCAATTGTAAGATACTCATTCGTACCGCCCTTTTCCCGTATCGTTTTCACACCGGAAAACTTGCCGATACCATAGGAAGCGTGAACGACATAGTCCCCTTCCTGCAAATCGCTGAGCGTATCCACCGGCGACGTTGGTCGTGCAGGCCTGCGCCTTCTCCTCAGGGCGTATTGGCCAAATAGCTCATGATGGCTGATCAAAATCCGCTTCAACGAATTTATAACAAAACCCTGATGAATAAAACCCGACAAAAGCTTGAACCTTGCCGGAATTTCTTTATTAATATCCGTTATAATTTCGCCCACCCTCTTAAGCTCAGACGAGCTTTCGCAGTAAAGCAGCACTTCTTTTCCCTTTTTTGCCTCCTGCACCAATTCTTCCAGCGCCGCTTTATGTCCGGCCCACACTGAAGTTGCCTTGTGTTGAAACTGCTGCACACTTTTGATATCCACTTTGAGGAAATCTTCCGACCCCCCCGTAGCAAATCGGCAGATTCTAAGTTGCGTAAAATTGGACATCGCCTTGTAAATATCCGACCACCTGTATAGCCGGCTTGCATCTTCAAGCCGCTCTAAATAAACATTAGCAACTTCTTCAATCTCGCCCGGCTCATCAAGAATTACTATGGTATTTTTCGGCAGGATATTTATAAAAAGCTCTCTATGCTCCTCCGCGGCACCGCACACCGCTGACACTATCCTGATACTTTCTATCTTTTGACTTGAACGCTGAGTATCCAGATTGATTTCGCGGATACTTTCGATAGTATCACCGAAAAATTCGATCCTGACCGCCTCCGCATCTTCCAATGAGCCATCCTGTTCTTTGTCTGATAGTAGTTCCTTGCTCATCAGCGGAGCATAAATATCAACAATCCCTCCCCGGCGTGCAAACTGGCCCGGCAAGTCAAGCCTTTCCACCCGCTCGAAACCATTTTCTACCAGCCACTCAACGACCTGTTCAGGCGAAGCCTCTCCTTCTACCCCCAATCTAAGGCAGCTTGCTTCTATTGCTTCCGGCTTCGGTATAGGCTGACAAAGCGCCTGTATCGGTGCCGCGATAATAAACGCACCATTGCCCGGACTATCTGCGAGATACGAAACACGAGATACGGTCTTAAGTCTCTCGGCCCTTATCTCATCGGTGGCGTCCGCCAAATCCTCCTCGCCTTCCCAGGCACCGAATGTATCGATTCTTTCACTCCCGAATGTATGCAAATCATCCGCTGCCTTGTCGGCATCGTCGATGTGCGGACATATATACAGAATCGGCCGCGAGGTTTTCTCTGATATGTAAGCCCCCAAAAGGCGCGCAAACGATCCCCACGTCCCCTCGACTTTAACCGCCCCTTTGCCACCTGTAGCTGATTTCAGCCGGGAGATTATCTCTGCAACTATCTTATCTGTCCCCAGTTCCATAGGACGCCATACTAAGACTATAAGTCCAAAGTATAACCTGAGATAATCGAATATGCGAGATTCTTTTCGAAGTGTACCGCTCTCGCTATCCCCCGCTCATTATATTTGCGGGATCTCCGCAAGTTGGCGCGGCAATCTTAAAATTAGCAACCTGTGCTTTTATCCGTTAAGTGATGTCAGCAATTGACTTTTTTGCTGCTGTTACAACGTTATCAACTGTAATACCGAATTTCTCAAAACATATTTTTTGCGGAGCAGATGTCCCGAAAGACGACATCCCAACAAAAACACCATTATCACCAATCCACTTATTCCACCCTAATTCGACGCCGGCCTCAATACCCACTCTTGCTTTTGTCTGAGGCGGAATCACAGAATCTTTATACTCCCGGCTTTGCTTTTCGAACAGTTCCCAGGACGGCATACTGACTACCTGTGCAGAAATTCCTTCAGCCGATAATTTCTCCGCGGCTTCCACCGCAAGGCCAACCTCTGAACCGCTCGCCAATAACAACACATCCGGCTTATCCGCACCGGCCAGAACATAAGCACCCTTACTAACATTCGTAGCAGAACCGTATTTTTCCTGGTCTAAAACAGTCAATCCCTGCCGGGTTAGAAGCAATGCCGCCGGCCCATCCCGATTCTCCAATACATATTTCCAGGCCTGGGCCGTCTCATTGGCGTCAGCGGGTCTGAACACCACCAAATTTGGGATCGCCCGCAAACTCGCCAAATGCTCAACCGGCTGATGGGTCGGTCCATCCTCACCTACGCCAATACTGTCATGAGTAAACACAAATATACTCGGATACTTCGAAAAGGCCGCAACGCGAATCGCACCACGCATATAATCGGAAAAGACCAGAAACGTCCCGCCGTATGCCCTGAGCAGGCCGCTCACGGAAATCCCGTTCAATATCGCACCCATCGCATGTTCTCTAATTCCAAAGCGTAAATACCTGCCACCGCGAGCATCCTTCTGGAAATCTTTCGCATCAGCAAAGTGCGTATTATTCGAAGGCGTCAAATCCGCCGATCCGCCCAGAATCAACGGCAGCTTTGGCATAAACGCACCTATAACCGCCCCGGAGGCCTTACGCGTAGCTACAGAGCTTCCCGCTTCAAATTTCGGCAGAATCTCATCAATATTAATTCCCACCTTACCCTCTGCGGCATCACGAAACTGCCCCGCCAACTCCGGATGCGCCTCAGTGTAATCGGCAAACATCTTGTTCCATGCCTTGTCTGCCTCGGCGCCTTTCGCCGCAATCTCCCGCATATAAGCCGAGACTTCTTCGGGAACATAAAAGCTCTTTTCAGGGTCCCAGCCGAAATTTTCTTTCATCAGCCGAATTTC
>CBDURK010000275.1:0-4499 GCA_965369645.1 uncultured bacterium
GACTCAGGGCACAAACAGGCGGCCTTTTTTATGAATCCTGTAAAGATGCAGCAGTTGAAGCAGGTAACTGAGGCAGGGGAAAGAATGCCTCAGAAATCAACTTACTTTTATCCTAAAATATTTACAGGTTTGACGATTCAAAAATTGTAAAACTAATTAAAACGTCATCTCTGCGAAAGCAGGGACATATTAACAAAAAACAGTATAGATTCCCGCCGGAATTTATCCCGCACATTCAACGCGGGTCGGGGATAACAGAAAGAAGAGAGTAGATGATATGGTAGATTGGAAAAACCCACCAAGATTATTCATTCCAGGACCGGTAAAGGTCAACGAAGACGTCCTGCAGCAGCTCGCACGGCCGACGCTCGGACATCGCGGCAAAGAGTATTCTCAACTGCACGGCGAAACAGTCGATATGCTGAAAAAAATCCTCTTTACCGACCAGAATATTTTTCTCTCCACGTCCTCGGCCTCAGGTATTTGGGAAGCCGCTGTGCGCAACTGTGTTGGTCCAGACGAAACCGTTCTGGCCACCTGCTGCGGGGCTTTCAGCGACAAGTGGGCCGGAGTGGCCAAAAGCTGCGGCAAAAACGTAGATGAGCTTAAAGTCGAATGGGGTACGCCTACTTTGCCTGAAATGATTGACGAGAAACTCGCCACGGGCAAGTACGCCGCTATTACCCTCGTTTATAATGAAACGAGCACCGGCCTGACAAATCCGGTCTATGAAATCAGTAAAATGATGAAGGAAAAATATCCTGACGTCCTTGTCTTCGTCGATGCCGTTAGTGCGATGGTTGGCCTGCCTTTGCATTTCGATGAGCTTGGCTGGGACGTAACATTCGCCTCGGTACAGAAAGCGTTTGCAATCCCGCCGGGCCTGGCTGTAGCTGCGGTAAGCAACAAAGCCATGGAAAAGAGCAGCAATGTTCCCAACAGAGGCTACTACTTCGATTTCCAAAGTTTTGCGAAAATGGCGGCGAAAAACCAAACGCCCACCACGCCGAATGTCCCTCATATTATGGCGTTGAACTACCAGTGTGAAAAACTGCTCAAAGAGGGTATGGACAATGTCTGGGAAAGACATCAACAAATGGCTGATTTTGTAAGGGCCTGGGCTAAGGAAAAATACGACCTCTTCTGCGATGAAAAGTACGCCTCAGATACGCTTACAACTGTCAAGAATACACGCGGTATCAACGTCGCCGAAACTATCGGCAAAATACAGCAAAAGCACAATACGATTTTCGGGAACGGCTACGGCAAGCTCAAAGAACAAACCTTCCGAATCGCTCACATGGGCGATATCACTATCGACGATCTGAAGGAACTTCTCGGCTGGATTGACGAGGAAACCTCTTAAAAATTCGCTGTCAAACTCCAAGAGCACTCAGCTCCCGGGTCCTAACACCCGGGGGCTTTTTTCATATCCGCCCCGACAGGCTGCAATCATGACGTCATGTGATAGCTGAATTCAAGCACTTTAGGCTCTGCAAGCTTTCGGTAATCAACCATATCCATCCGTATCGCTTTGTCATGCGCGCCGGCCTGGAACGTTATATGGTCGTCCTTTTCCAGGGCCTTGTCCATAATAGTAGGCAAGTCATACAGATTGCCGAAGGGCGGCTCGGCTCCCAGCTCACAATCGTCAAATATCGCGCCGATTTCATCTTCCCGAGCCAGTTCAACTGATGTAGCACCAATTTGACTTTTCAAGACACCTAAATCAATCTTGCAACACGCTGAGAGCACACACATGATGTATTTACCGTCGGCTTTGACAATAACCGGTTTTGCTACATATTTGCCCGGTTCGTGCTCGGCAGCGGCCATCTGCTGCGCCGTAAAAGCAGGTGAGTGTTCGGTAATCCCGTAATTAACCGCCGACTTGTCCAAAAGTTCTATCACTCGCATCTTAAACCTCCTGAAAACTAATACCGGCTGATGTGTATAATAAATAATATTTATCTAATCACCTTTCTACCGGTAATCAAGGAAAAAAATACAATTTATAATTGGAAGATGGATACGAAAATGCAGAACCAGAGTACAAATAAAGGGGAATTTTCAAGAGGGCACCACGACGTAAATTACGCCGGGGTGCCATATTTTATATCATAACTACTCGTAAATATGCGTAGATTCCGTTTCTTCAACGGGACGTGTAAGCTGGTCGACATTCATGACGGTTTTGAAGCGTACATCACCCGGTTTTACCGCCGCAATGACTACACGCCAGGCGGCTTTGGCCTTCGGCTCAAGACTGCTTAACGGGTAGAACTTCACCATCTGTCCCTCTATCGAACCGGCTGTTGCACCGGCCGAGGAAACGTATCGAACATTACTTTCCAAAAGACAATTGATACGGATATTTGTCGCAGCAGCAGATCCCTGGTTCGTAACACTAATTACGTATGTCGTTTGTGAGCCGACTCTGACCGGGTCTTCGATGTCAACGACTTCCAGCGACACAGCGGAAATACCTGTTACCATAGTCTGCACAGAAGCAGTTACGGCCTCTGAACAATATGCACTTACGGTTGCGGTATTCGTTTGCATACCCGGCTCTGTAGGAATATAGGAAACGCGCATGTTTTTGATGCTATTCGGTGCAAGAGTACCGAACTCCCAGATCAATTTTGAGCCGGAAAGCTTTGCCCCTTCGTTTGCTTCTATAGAGGTAGCCCCATTCGGGACGGTATCTTCAACGATAGTATTTTTCGCCGGTATATCCGACTTATTGGCAACTGTTATTTCGTAAGTTACCTTTCGACCGAGATAATGTTTTCTCGGGCCGTGATTTTCAATAGCCAGCATAGGCAGACTTACAATCGTAGTAGTTTCCGCTGATTCCGCTCTAAGGCCGGTAGAAGATGTGGCCATCGCCTTGCTGGTATATCTACCTACTTTGGCCGCCCGCAGTTCAGCCGAGAATTGCCGCGACTGACCCTCGGCCAGTGTGCCTACATCCAAAACTAATTTGCTCTTGCCGTCAGTAGTCCTCAGCCCGAGGGGAAGATCGTCAACGATTCTGACGTCTTGTGCGGAGCCAGTTCCCGAATTGGTGACCACGAATACAACCGGAATCGCCTCACAGAGTAATGCCTCATCCGGCGCTACCCTCGCCAACTCCAACCTGGGTTGAACGATTCTTATAGGAACACAAGCCGGGATGATGGGCGTAATAACAGTTGTGCAATGATCAAGAGAATCTGCGCTCGTAGCCACGCCGGAAACTGTAATTCGCTTGCTGGCTTTCGGCCCAAGCGATTTTATCTCCCACACAAGTTTATCCACATCTTTTCTCGCTGCCGGATTTGACCTTGTAAACTCGAAACCACGTGAAAGCTCTTCGTTGACCACAATATCAGTCAGTACCGTTTCCGTCAGGTTTGTAATTGCGATGAAATAATCAAACGGCCTGTTTAGTTCTACTTCTCTCGGCACGGTCTTGTCCAACCGAACAATCCCGCATTCCGGCCATGGATAGGTCATCGAAATCACGGCCATGTCGGACTGACTGAGAACTACCAGTTGCCTGGCCTCGCTGACAACAGTTCGATCTGCTCGGACAGGCAAACCACCCGCAGGAGCCGGCACCGCATTAATTGGAGCTATAGCTATGGGTTCGTGACTGCTATCCCAAAAGAACTTTTCAGGCTGCTTTGATTCCGGCTCCTCATCCTTTGGCTTAAAAAAGCTCTTCATGCTCTCGCAGCCCAGGGAGCTAAATACAAGCAAAACAAGCGAGATAGTCAGGATTTTTTTCATCGTATATTCCCTTTCACACCTTCAGGTAAAAAAACGGGCAGAAAATCTTTTAGTAGGATTTCCTTTCCTCGTCTTAATACCGCACTATTTCCGTTAATATATCGGTACAAGCCTTCGCTAAGTTAACTCAAAAAAACGAATATGGCTCGTTGCAAAGGTGATAAATTTCATCTATAAGAACCGATAAAAACCGAAGTCTGCACATCCTTATGAACACTTCAGGCTCACATTACGCCAATTCAATGCCGTTACAGGACCTATAAAAAGCAGACTAAAAGGAATTGTACACCCTTCTCCTTTCAGCGCTAGCCAGGCCGCTAAATATAAAATAATTATACACTTTTTTAGCCTGCGAATCAAGGAAAAAATGGCGATTTCGGGGACTTCGGCGGCCATTTAAAATATCTTCACACCCCTATGGACCGGTAAAAATGATAAATTATGAAAAAAATATCAATGACATCTTGACATCATGACGTTATAATGTTATGATGTTACTAACGAGGTGATAATATGAAAGCTAATACGAAAAGAACTACAGTTTATCTGGATTCTGATTTGCATCGCGCATTACGCATAAAAGCGGCCCAAACGGAGAACTCTATGTCGGAGCTGGTTCAGGAAGCGATTAAATTTTCTTTAGCGGAGGATTCCATTGACCTGACGGCTTTCGAGCATCGAAGAAAAGAACCAAGCCTGCCGTTTGAGGATGTTTTGAAGAAGCT
>CBDURK010000276.1:0-4487 GCA_965369645.1 uncultured bacterium
TTATAGCAATGAAGGAGAAATAATGAAAAGTAAAATGCACCAACAAGCTCGTTTGTACCTGATTCTTATTTCCATTGTTCTTATATCGATTTGTTCAAATTTGCAGGCTGACCCGGACCGAAAAACCCTTGCCAGAACTTACGTCCCGAAGTTCGAGAAGATACTTACAAAGAATATTGTCCCATTCTGGTATTCCAAAAGTTTAGACCACGAAAATGGCGGCTATATACTAAACTATGATATAAATGGTGAGCCTAAAAAAAGCGAGGGAACGAAAATGATTGTTACCCAGGCCCGTACAATGTGGCTCTTTTCCCGTCTGGCTCGGGCAGGCTATGGAGGCAAAGAGTCCCTGGAGGCCGCTGATATAGGCTATCGCTTTTTGAAAGAAAAAATGTGGGATGCGAAAAACGGAGGTTTCTATTGGGAAGTTGACGCCACCGGCAACAAAAAACTCAAACCGCTTAAGCATCTCTACGGCCAGTCTTTCGCACTATATGCCCTCTCCGAATATTATCTGGCAAGTAAAAAACAGGAAGTCCTGGATTTTGCCATCCGGTTTTTTAATCTGCTGGAAGCAAAGTCTCACGACAAAATTTACGGAGGCTATATCGAATTCTTTAATGAAGACTGGACGCCGGTGTCTGCTTCACAGAGCTCCTATATGGGAGGAGGCCCGGATATGAAGCTGATGAATACTCATCTGCATCTACTCGAGGCCATAACTACTTTTTATCGCGCCGGCAAACTTCCTCTTGCCCGCGAGCGCCTTTTGGAATTAATCAATATCGAAAGCAACACGGTCGTGCGAAAAAATATCGGCGCATGTACAGACAAATACCAGCGCAACTGGATGCCGAGGCTGGAAGGAAACTTAGCAAGAGTTTCCTATGGCCACGACATTGAGAATATCTGGCTGCTTATGGATGCCTGTAATGCAGCTAAAGTGTCGAACTATCCATTCGGTGATTTATACCGAACACTATTCGATTATTCGCTAAAGTACGGCTATGATGAAGCCAACGGCGGTTTTTATGACAGCGGCCCTTTCAACAAACCTGCCGATAGACGCAGCAAGGTCTGGTGGGTCGAATCCGAGGCAATTGTCAGCGCCCTGTATATGAATCGCATGACAAACAACTCGAAATATCTTTCCATCTTCGAAAAGACAGCCGACTTTATCGAAAAGAATATGGTGGATTGGGAAAATGGCGAATGGCACGCTAATATCACACCTGACCGAAAGCGGCGGGGCGATAAAGCCAACCCGTGGAAAGCAGGTTACCACAATGGCCGGGCCATGATTGAATGCCTCGAAATATTGAAACAATGGAAAAACTAACTGCTCTGCATCGTTCGTCAGTCAATATCTCATTCAAGAGAAATTATTGAGAGGGTACTTGATATGTTGAATTCAAACAAAACTTCAGCGGCCCGTCGAGCAAAATCCCTCGGACGTCGTGAATTCATGGCGTGTCTTTCCGGCCTTGGATTTTCAAGTGCAGTTCTGTCTGATGTTTTATGGGCTAAGGTAGAGAACTCCAAAGACAGGAAAATCACTAAGGAGATACTTGCTGAAGCCGAGCGTTTAATTGGACTTGAATTTACCGATGAAGAGCGAGAGTTGATGGTCGATGGATTAAACGGCCGGTTGAAAAATTATGAACAGATTAGAGAAGTTTCTCTGGATAACAGTGTGGTCCCGGCTGTTCAATTCAATCCTATTGTGTCCGGCGTTAAGCCCGGAGCAAAGCAAAAGACGATTAAGATAAGCAAGCCCGAGAGAAAAAAACTCACATCAGACCTGGAAGATGTTGCATTTTGGACGATTACAGACCTTGCCGGGCTGATTAAATCACGTAAAGTCAGTTCGGTAAAACTGACAAAGATGTATCTTGAACGGCTGAAAAAATATGATGAAAAGCTCAAATGTGTTATTAGTTTAACTGAGGAGCTGGCTTTTGAACAAGCCCGGCGGGCCGACAAAGAGATTGCGGCCGGTCGTTATCGCGGCCCTTTGCATGGGATTCCGTGGGGGGCTAAAGACCTGCTGGCTGTTAAAGGATATAAGACAACCTGGGGAGCTATGCCGTTTAAGGAGCAGGTGCTTGACTACGATGCTTCGGTTGTCAAACGACTGGAAAAGGCCGGTGCTGTGTTGGTAGCGAAACTTACGCTGGGAGCTTTGGCAATGGGAGATGTCTGGTTCGGCGGCAAGACACGAAATCCGTGGAATCCTGAAAAAGGTTCGAGCGGGTCGTCCGCAGGGCCTGCTTCTGCTACTTCGGCGGGACTTGTAGGATTCTCGATAGGTTCCGAGACCCTCGGTTCGATTGTTTCACCTTGTACGGTCTGTGGTGTGACGGGTCTTCGTCCGACGTTTGGACGAGTGAGCCGATACGGGGCGATGGCACTGAGCTGGAGTATGGACAAGCTCGGGCCGATTTGCAGAAGTGTAGAGGATTGTGCGCTGGTTTTCCATGCGATCCACGGCCCCGATGGCCTGGACCCGACAGTGCGCGAGGATGCGGCCTTTAACTGGGATCCGGCTCGAAGCATAAAGAAACTGAAAATCGGATATCTAAAAAACGATTTTGGAAAAGATCGCAAAGATAAAAAATGGAAGGCCAACGACCTTGCGACCTTGGATAAACTGCGTTCTATCGGTATGGATTTAAGAGTTGTCGAATTGCCGGATCTCCCTGTCGGAGCTATGAGGCTTGTTCTCGGAGTTGAAGCGGCGGCGGCGTTTGACGAGCTTACCCGGAGCAATCGTGATTCGCTCCTTGTCAGCCAGGGCAAAGGTTCCTGGCCGAATATATTCCGAACGGCACGGATGGTTACAGCGGTAGAATATATTCAGGCTAACCGTCTGCGAACACTTCTGATTAAAGAGATGAACAAGTTGATGTCGGATATTGACGTCTATGTCGCTCCATCGTGGGTTGGGGATAATCTTGCTCTGACAAATCTTTCAGGGCACCCGACCGTTGTTATCCCTAATGGATTCAATGATAAAAATGAGCCGACCAGCATTACTTTTACAGGCAAACTATTTGGCGAGACAGAGACCTTGCTGGTTGCCAAGGCATACCAGGATGTCTCTGAAATCCATACAAAACATCCTGTCTTTTGACCTAAACTATCTATTTGAATTTCAGGTTTTCAGTATGTTTGCCGATGCGCACTTGCTTTGACTCTTTTTTCAGTTTTGCTCCTGAGATTGAAACGTTCTCGAAGGTTACATCTCGAACATTATGTTCGGTATCGGCTCCTTCTAACTGCACGAGATAATCGCCCGGCTGCCCCTCAATGGTTATATTTTTGAATCGCACATTACGAATAAATCCGGGCACTTTATTTCGCATATACTGGTTCACCACCGGACGCAGGCGGATGAATTCTCTTTGGCCTTCGCCGTGCATTCGGATATCTTCAATCGTAATATCCTCCAACCTCATATCTTCACCGGGCTCCAACAGAAATGGTGTCATAGTGAAGTGAATAATATCGAGATTCCGAAATGTTATGTTGCGCATAAAAGCTGCACGGCTTTCGTGTCCGAGCAGAAAGATTCGGGCCCTGTCACACCAGAGAGTGGAGTTCTCCACAATAATTCGTTCGACATTACTGTTCTCACCGCTGAAGTCGAGCCCTTTAAGGGCAATACAATCGTCGTCGCTCCGGATAAAGCAATCGGTTATCAGCACATCCTGGGAGTTGCAGGGATTGATGCCGTCATCGTTCTGTACCCGTGAGTTGCAAAGCTTCACATTTCGTACTGTTATGCGTTTACTGTTCTTCGGTACGATTGTCCAGTGGGAAGAGCCGCGAAGTGTGATACCGTTTATTTCGACGTCGGTGCTGTTTCGAATCGCAATCAGGTTGCCCACCGGGCCTGTTCGCCACTGCCAGTCTGAACCGTCCAGAATCCCGCGTCCGCAAATTCGAATATTAGTTCCTTTCACGAGCACCTCGGCCTTAACGATGGCTCCGCCGGCAAGGTAAAGGGTCTGATTGCTCCCCAGGACAATCTTCTCCGGCTTGTGCACTCCGGGCCCGAAGTAAACGACACCCTTGTCGCCGGCTTTGGGTGCATCGGTCTCAAGTGGATTTGCGAAGAGCAGCAGGGGACCTTTCTTGCCCTCCGGCTCCACGCTGATCTTGAGTGGTCGTTCCAGTGTAAAGCTTATGGTATGGTCATTCATCAGCGTTGGCTTAATGCCGTACGATTGGGGCCGGATGACTACATTCCGAAGCGACCTTTTTGATGTAATGCGAACCGTTACAGTGCCGGACATGTCAAAATTGGCAAACGAATATGGGCCTCCAAAGTCCCATCTCTTTTCCGCAAATGGTGGGTCGAGAACACGGGCCATGTAGGTATCAATCTTCTGATCTGCTACTTGTATTTGATATTCGCTCGACGAGGCTTCTCCTGTCGGAACAGAATATGTAACCACCTCTGCTGCGCTCGCCGAAGCGCC